>JAZSDB010000052.1:0-10700 GCA_045530975.1 Eubacteriales bacterium | reverse complement strand
CATAACGGAATTGGGTCTGAGAAGCAAACATCCGTAATAAGCGGCAATCTTCTTTCCTGCCAAGGAATTTACAACAGCTTCTTTAACCTTGTCATATCCGATAACATCACGGATGAGCTCAAGATAATGGTAAACCTGAGTGGAGCCGTCATATTCGTACTCCGCCATGTAACGGTTTACTTTGCCTGCAAATTCGGCATCGTTCTGCATAGCATAGTTGGTCTGCTTAACAACATTGTGACAAGCCGAGCAGACAGTAACGAGGGCCTGATCCTTTGCTTTTGCCGCCTTAAGCACGCGAACAGAAGAAAGCTTTGTGGCTATCTCGTCATTGGCAGTGGTGAAAACACCGCCGCAGCATTGCCAGTCTTCTATTTCTTCAAGTGTTACACCCAAAGCTTCGGCGCTCTTTCTTGCGTAAATATCAAGATTGATTGCCTTGTTTTTAAGTGTACACCCGGGGAAATAACTAAACTTCATAATTATACCTCCGGTTAGAATTTATATAATAATAATGAAATACTTTTGAAAAAGCTTATACCATTTCTTCGGGATGGAACACTTCATCAAATCTTTCGGCGGTGAGGAAACCAAGCTCTACACACGCTTCCTTCAAGGAAATGTTGTCCTTGTATGCCTTCTTGGCGGTCTTAGCGGCGTTCTCGTAACCGATGTAGGGGTTAAGAGCGGTAACCAGCATAAGAGAGTTGTGAAGGTTGTGGTGCATCTTTTCCTTGTTTGCGGTAATACCAACAGCGCAGTTGTTGTTAAAGGAAACAATTGCTTCGGCAAGAAGTCTTGCAGACTGAAGGAAATTGTAAATGCAAACAGGCATAAATACATTCAATTCAAAGTTACCCTGAGAAGCGGCCATGCTTACGGCAACATCGTTACCCATAACCTGAACAGCTACCATTGTAACAGCTTCGCACTGGGTGGGGTTAACCTTACCGGGCATGATAGAGGAGCCGGGTTCGTTTTCGGGAATAAAAATCTCACCCAAACCATCTCTGGGACCGGAAGCCAACCAACGAACGTCGTTGGCAATCTTCATCATATCGCAAGCGAGAGCTTTGATAGCACCGTGGGCAAATACCAGCTCGTCCTTGGAGGTAAGAGCGTGGAACTTGTTGCTTGCGGTAATAAAGCTCTTGCCGGTGATGTTGCTTACTTCTTCGGCAACTCTTTCGGCAAAGCCCTTGGGAGTATTAAGACCGGTACCTACTGCGGTGCCGCCCAATGCCAATTCACGGAGGGGATCGATGGCACGTTTGATAAGCTCAATGTCCTTTTCAAGACTGGATCTCCAGCCGCTGATTTCCTGACTGAACTTAATGGGGGTTGCATCCTGCAAATGGGTTCTGCCGCTCTTAACAATACCTTCGTTTTCCTTTTCCAAACGGATAAAGGTAGCGATGAGAGCTTCCACTGCGGGGATAAGCTTGTCTTCAAGAGCGATAACTGCTGCAATGTGCATTGCGGTGGGGAAGGTATCGTTGGAAGACTGGCTCATATTAACATCATCGTTGGGATGAAGCAATTTTTTGCCGAGAATCTGGTTGCCGCGATTTGCGATAACCTCGTTGGAATTCATGTTGGACTGTGTGCCGGAGCCGGTCTGCCAAACAACCAAGGGGAAGTGGTCGATAAGCTTAAGCTCCATTACCTCGTCGCATGCCTGCTTAATAGCGGCAAGCTTTTCGTCTGTCATCTTTTCGGGCTTGAGGGCGTTGTTGGTGATAGCAGCCGCCTTCTTCAAAACACCGAATGCCTGTACAATTTCCTTGGGCATGGTTTCAATGCCTACACCGATAGGGAAGTTTTCACTGCTTCTCTGGGTTTGCGCAGCCCACAAACGGTCTGCGGGCACCTTCATTTCGCCCATGGAATCGTGTTCAATACGGTACTCCATTTTTTTTGGATTCCTTTCTGAAAATATATGAAATTAAATTATAATCAAACAGTCAAATTAAATCTGTACGTTGTTGATAACTTCCTTGAGTGCATCGGCGCTCTTCTTGAGCTTTTCGATTTCTTCATCGGTAAGGGGGAGAAGAACCTTGCCGTTAGCGGTCATATTACCGATTCTGGTAGGAACGCTCATTACTACATCGTCAATGCCGTATTCGCCGTGGAACATGGTGCCAACGGGAAGAATGGTGTCGATGCTGTTTGCAAGTGCCTTGCAGATGTGGCAAACAGATACACATACTGCATAGAAGGTTGCACCCTTGTTGGCGATGATCTGTCCGCCGGACTTGCGAACGAAGGTTTCAACAGCTTCCTTGTCAAGAACAACGTCCTTGTTGAAATCTTCAACGGGAACGCCTGCAATGTTTGCAACAGACCAGGGAGTGAAGGAGGAATCGCCGTGTTCGCCGATAGTGTATGCATTAACATCGGAGGGATTTACATTGTACATACCGCCGAGAGTTGTGCAAAGTCTGGAGGTGTCAAGAGAGGTACCGGAACCGATAATCTTGTTTTCGGGGATGCCTGCATTCTTGATAAAGGTGTAGGTAAGCACGTCAACGGGGTTGCTGACGATAACATAGGTAGCGTCGGGAGCGTGCTTGGTAATTTCGGGAATAATGCTCTTGGTGATGTTAACATTGATCTGAGCAAGGTCAAGTCTGGACTGACCGGGCTTTCTTGCAACACCGGAGGTAAGAATAACGATGTCGGAACCTGCCGCATCCTCATATTCGCCGCTCTTGATGTTGAAGGGGTGAGAGAAGGTAGCTGCCTGAAGAATGTCCAAAGCTTCGCCTTCTGCCTTGTTCTTTGCGATATCGATAAGAACGATATCGGTAGCAATGTCCTGGGTAGCGATGGTGTAAGCGATGGTAGAACCAACTGCGCCGGTTCCGATGATGGTGATCTTATTCATAAATAAGCTCCTTTTTTATGATACTTTTATTTTTTTCTTATATTAATTTGCTTGCGGAATTACAGATCAAAGCTGTTTACCGCTTCGCCTATGGTCTTGTCTGTGGCTTCCTTGCCGAACTTTTCTACCTGAATTCTGTTTTTTTCACCGTGGGTAAGACATCCGGCACCGCCTATGCAGCCGCCTATGCAGGCCATACCCTCGATAAAGTTTGCATCCAGCACGTTTTTGCTCTTTTTAAGAAGCGCCAGCTTGCATTCCTCTATGCCGTCGCAGGAAAATGCCTTCAGAACAAAATCCTCTGCGCCCTTTTCCTTCAGCGCCTGAGCCACTGCGGTGGAAAGACCTCCGCACCGTGCGAAAATTCTGCCGAAGTAGGATGCATTGTCCAGGGCGGTTTCTTCAAGCTCGGTTATGTCAATATCACGGCTGTCGAAGAGTGCCTGTAATTCTTCAAAGGTGATAACCGTGTCCACAAAGGGACTTACGTCGTCACGCTTGATTTCCATCTTCTTGGCTGTGCAGGGACCTATAAATATAACCCTTGAATTTTCATCCAAGCTCTTGATGTGCTGAGCTATTACAGCCATGGGAGAGGGAGTGTGAGAAATGTATGTGGCAAGCTGCGGGAAAGCTTTCTGAATATAGCTTACAAATGCGGGACAGCAGGAGCTGGACAAAAATCCCTTTTCTATCAGCTCGTCGGTTTCTGCCTGAGCCACAATGTCTGCGCCCAATGCCGCCTCTACAACATCATCAAAGCCGAGCTCCTTCAGACCGCTGACAACCTGACCTAATTTTGCATAGGTGAACTGGCTGGAAATGGTGGGTGCCACCACTGCAAATACATTGTAGTTTTCCTTTTTCTTGTTTTTAATAATGTCAATGGCGTCCAAAATGTAGGACTTTTCGGAAATAGCTCCGAAGGGACATTGATAAACACAGGCACCGCAGGAAATGCATTTGTCATTGTCAATATATGCGGAATTGTTTTCGTTGGTGGAGATGGCGTTAATCTTGCAGGCGTTCTGACAGGGACGCTTGCGGTTAACTATTGCACTGAAGGGACATACCTTTGCGCATAATCCGCAGTTAACACATTTGGATTTATCAATGTGAGCAACGTGGTTTTCATCAAAGGAAATAGCACCCTTGCTGCACACATCCTCGCATCTGTGAGCAAAACAACCTCTGCAGGCGTTTGTCACCTCGTAGCCGGCAGTAGGACATTCGTCGCAGGCGATTTCCAAAACCTCAATAACATTGGGGTTGCTTTTGTCACCGCCCATTGCCAGACGAACACGCTCGGAAATGATGGCGCGCTCCTTGTATATACAGCATCTGGTAATGGCAGATTTCTTGCTGACAATCACTTCGGGAATTTTAAGCAGATTGTCGAGCAAGGTTCCGTTCCAGGCGTGCCTTGCCACCTCACGGAGCACCTTGTATTTTCTGTACTGTATTTTTGTGTCGAATTTTCTGTTTCTGTGATCTATCATGCCGTCACCTGTCAATCTGCAACTTTAAGTGTGCCAGAGATAATGCAAGATTTTCCTGCTGTAAGGTAATTCCTTCGGGAACCGAAAGCTGGCAGGGCGCAAAATTCCAAATGGCAATCACACCTGCCGAGGTAAGCATATCGCAAATGCTTTGGGCCGATGAAGAGGGAACGGTAATAACACCGATCTTTATACCCTCGCTTTCGCAATACTCCGCCAAGCCGCTTAAAGGAAGAATGCTCTTGCCGGATGCGGTTTCGCCGCAACGGCTTTCGTCAATATCAAAGGCGGCCGCTACCTCCAGACCGTAGTTGGAAAAGCCATTGTACTCCAATAAGGCGTTCCCAAGCTTTCCTGCACCGACTATAACGGCTTTGCAAACAGAGTTCTGTCCCAAAACCTCTTCAAGCTGTTTTATTAACGTCGAGGTTTTGTATCCCAACTTCGGCCTGCCTGCACCGCTTACGGCGCTGAGGTCCTTACGCACCTGAACCTCGCCCAGCCCCAATGCCTTGGCAATGATGGTGGCGGAAATGTTCGGGCACTCCTTCGGATCGAGGTTCTTTAAATATTGCAAATAAGTAGGCAAACGGCCCAATGTGGCCTTCATAACCTGTGTATGCTTCAAAGCACAAACCTCCCATCCTAATTTTTCTACATAATTCTATCAAAAAAAACACCCTTTGGGAATTATGAGAATAGCATATCGATATTATGCTTATTGATATACCTCGGAGCGATGAGCAAAAGTCCTGTGTTTGCAAGGGATTTCGGCTTTTTTAAAATTGTGAATTTTGCAGTTTTTTTCAAATATGGAAAAATATTTTTTTAAAAAGGAAAATTCGGAGCGAAAAACAGCGATTTTTTGACATTTTAACAGCCGTTTTATACCTGTTTTTGCAATAAAAAAGGTTGCCGAAGGGCAACCTTAATGGAATATATATGAAATTTTATAACTCCTTGCAGAAAAGCTTTAAAATTTTCGCAAATTCCTTCTCAAACTCGCTCAGCTTATGATCGTTGCGGTAGATAAGCACGTCCTTGAAGGTTCTTGCCTCGGAATAATCCAGCTGAACCAATCCAAACCTCTCCTCGTTCTTTTTGGAAAGGGGAGGGGCAATCATAAAGAAGTCGGCGTTTTCCGAAAGAAATTCCAGCTGCGCCAAGCTGTCGGAGAGATGCACGCACCTGTCGCTGTGATTGTGAAGCTCGCTGTGAAGCTGCTCAAACAAACGTAAGTGCTCTTCGTGCCCCGCATCGGTAATCTCCGATAATTCCGTCAGATCCTCTTTGCAAACACTGCCTTTGCTTGCCAAAGGGCAATCCTTGCAGGCGATAAACTTTTTCTGCTTCTCGGCAAGAATCTCGTAGGAGAGGTTTTTTTCTCGGAAAATGTCCTCAAAAAGCTCATCAAATCCGTCGGAATAACGTATAACCGCAAAATGACACTGTGCCTCCGCAACGCTCTTTATTGCGCTTTCGGGAGATGCTGTGCTGAAAACCAGCTCAAATTCATCCTTGTTCAGCTTTTTTGCAAATTCACTTATAACACCGGTGATATAACTGCCGTGGGGAAGTGCCACCGAAAGCTTTTCGCGGCCGGGGTGCTCGCCCTTGTATTTGCGCTCCAATTCATTCATCTGATCCAGAATTTTTTGCGCATAGGCAATAAAATCTCTTCCCTCGGGAGTCAATTTCATACCCTTTGCGGAGCGGTCAAAAATAGTAATGCCGAAATCGGCCTCCAAATCCTTTATGGCACGGCTTATGTTGGGCTGCGCCATTCCCAGATTTTCACTGGCTTTGTTAATGGAGCCGACCTTTGCAACCTCTACAGCGTATTTAATGTGAAAAATATTCATATTTTGCTCCTTAAATACCCACCTGCTGAAATGTTAAAGGTATTATATCACAAATGATATAGTTTGTCACTACTTTTTTCAAAATTTTTCAATAAAAAATACGTTCATCGCAGTGTTTTGCCGCAATGAACGTATATGCTATATTTTGTCTTTTGCGTAGAGATACGAAGAGAATGCAAGAAGGGTCTGACCCGGCCAATAGCTAAACAAGCAAAGTACGTCGGCAATCCTCGGAGCACCGCCGAAAACATTGAAAACAAGCATAATGTCGGAAAAGAAGAAGAGCGCCGCACCGATTACCAAAATTAAATTCAATAAGCTCTTGCTTTTCAAAAAATCCGAAAGGATTTTGCCCAGCATAAAGGAAATTATAAGGGCGTAAAAAAGACAGATTCCCAGCATTAAGCTGCTTCCGAAATCAAAATAGGGAGTCAGGGTAAGAATAGAGGCGGAAAGAATAAAAATTACCACACAGGGCAGGGAATCACGGGCTTCAAAGCGATTAAGACTGCAAAAGGCGGCCAGATAACAAATATGCCCCAAAGCAAATATAACCGCACCTACCATAAAGCTTTTCTGTAAGATAATATCGCCTGCCATGCACAGAAACAGCCCTGTAAAAATCATAAAAGGGAAAAATGTCTTTTCGCATTTTCTTACTCTTGCATTGATTAGATTCACCAAACCCAGAACCACAAATGCAAAGCTGCAAATCCCCTTCATAAACAATCCGCCAACGGCGAGATACACAAAAAGTAAAATAATGCTTATGACGATAATGGCAAAATTAAGTGTTGCAAATGTTTTTTTCATTTCAAAAATAACCTCAGAAGCTTGCTGTAAAATTTCTTGTAGGGACGGTACCGCATGGGTAAATCGATAATGTTTTTCTTGTCTACAATGCTCTTGATGTGGGAAAAGGCATCAAAGCCGTCCTTTCCGTGATAACTGCCCATTCCGCTTTCGTGCACACCGCCAAAACCCATATAGCTGGTGGCTAGATGAATAATGGTATCGTTAATGCAACCGCCGCCGTACAAGCAACGGGTTGTAACCGCATTGATGTGCTTTTTATCGGTGCTGAACAGATAAAGCGCCAAGGGCTTCTCTCTTTCGCTCAGTATGTCGAAAATGCTGTCAAAATCATCAAAGCAGATTATGGGCATCAAAGGCCCGAAAATTTCCTCCTGCATCACCGCCATACCAAAGTCAACATTGTCCATCACCGTGGGCTCGATGCGCAGCGAGCTTTCATCATATCTGCCGCCGTGAACAATATGGTCACTGTCCATAAGCTTAATAATGCGCCTGAAATGCTTTTCGTTGATAATTTTTCCGTAATCCTTGCAATCAAGGGGATTTTCTCCGTATTGAGCAACAATTTCTTCCTTGACTGCGGCAATAAATTCATCCTTAATGTCCCTCTGACAAAGAATGAAATCCGGTGCCACGCAGGTCTGTCCGCAATTAAGATATTTGCCGAAAACGATGCGCCTTGCCGCCAGCTTTATGTCGGCGCTTTTGTCTACAATACAAGGACTTTTGCCGCCCAATTCCAATACAACGGGTATGAGCTTTTCTGCGGCGTGACGTAAAACCTCTTTGCCTACCGCCTGACTGCCCGTAAAGAATATAAAATCAAAATCCATCTCCAGAAGATGGGCATTTTCCTGCCTGCCGCCCTTAACAACGGAAATGTATTCGATAGGGAAATTCTCGGCAATAATGCTCTCCAAGACATCACTGACGGCAGGAGAATAAGCGCTGGGCTTCACTATTGCGGTATTTCCTGCGGCGATAGCGTCGGCAAGGGGACCGACGGTCAACAGAAAAGGATAGTTCCAAGGGCTCATTATCAAAACATTTCCGTAGGGCGTTGCCTGCTGAAAGCTTCGTGAATAAAACTGCGCCAAAGGGGTAGGGACACGTCTTTTCGAGGATAGCTTTCTTAAATTTTTAATAAGATAGCTGATTTCCGAAAGAGCCATACCTATTTCGCACATAAAAGCTTCAAAATCACTTTTGCCCAGGTCTGTCTTCAAGGCCGCAAGAATATCGCTCTCCCGCTCCTTTATGGCGGAATAAAGCTTCTTCAGCATATCCCTGCGAAAGCTTATATCTACGGTTTTTCCGCTTCTGAAAAATTCTCTCTGCTTGGTAAAAATGGTGTCTGTATTCATAAAAGCACCTTTTCGATGTTTTTGTTGTGATTATTATAAATTATTTTCCGCCCTTTGGCAATAGCGAAATCCATAAAAGAATGCCCGAAATATTGCATTTCGGGCATATCGCTATCTGTCGGAAAGCTTGGTGTATTCTCTGTCGTCCTTTACGGCAATGTAGGAGGGCCTTATAATCTTTCCTGCGTTCTGTATTTCTTCAATACGGTGGGCGCTCCAACCTGCAATGCGTGAAACCGCAAAAATGGGAGTGTAAAGCTCGTTGGGAAGATTAAGCATCTTGTAAATCAAGCCCGAATAGAAATCCACGTTTGCGCTGACACCCTTGTACATCTTGCGCTTTTCGGCAATAAGCTCGGGTGCCATGCTTGCTACCGTTTCGTAGAGCGCATATTCCTCTTCACGGCCCTTTTCAATGGCAAGCTCACGGGCGCACTTCTTTAAGATGTCCGAGCGTGGGTCGGAAAGGGAATATACAGCGTGCCCCATACCGTAAATAAGCCCTGCATTGTCAAAGGCCTGCTTGTCTAAAAGCTTGGCAAGATAATCCTCTATCTGGTCCTTCTTCTTAATGTTGATGCTCTTCTTCATATCCTCGAACATCTTCACAACCTTTATGTTTGCGCCGCCGTGTCTGGGACCTTTAAGAGAACCCAATGCCGCAGAAATAGCGGAATATGTATCGGTACCCGAAGAGGTTACAACGTGGGTGGTAAAAGTAGAATTGTTACCTCCGCCGTGCTCTGCGTGCAAAACCAGGGAAAGGTCGAGAATTTTTGCTTCAAGCTCGGTAAATTCACCGTCCTTGCGGAGAATGTGCAAAAAGTTCTCTGCTGTGGAATATTTTGGCTTCGGTCTGCGAATGTGTAAGCTCTTGTTTCTGTGATAATGACGGTAGGACTGATAACCGTAAACCGCCAGCATGGGAAACATCGCAATAAGCTGTAAGCTTTGGCGCAGTACGTTTGCGGTAGAAATGTCATCGGGATTGTCGTCGTAGGCATAAAGGGCAAGCACACAACGGGAAAGCATATTCATCATATCCTTTCCGGGCGCCTTCAATATCATATCACGAACAAAGGAGGTGGGCAAACTGCGGTATTTCGCCAGCTGAGCATTAAAATCATTAAGCTCCTTCTCGTTGGGTAGCTGGGAAAACAGCAAAAGATAAACCGCTTCTTCATATCCGTAACGTCCGTCTTCCATAAATCCGTCAACAAGATTGCGAACGTCGATGCCACGGTAACAAAGCTGTCCCTCGCAGGGAACGGCTTCGCCGCGCTCGTTAATCTCTTTTGCCTTAATCTTTGAAACCTCTGTCAAACCCGTAACAACACCGTTGCCGTTCATATCTCTCAACCCACGGTTAACGCTGTGCTTGGCATACATTTCCGCTTGGATGTTGTTGTTTCTGTCAGATAAAGCTGCCATCTCGGAAATGTACGGTGTGATAGTGGAATAGGATTTCATATTTTGCCTTCCTTTCGTACATAGTTATATCATTTATTTATTGCACTATAACATATTTTGATATGAAAATCAAGTGAAAATATTGTATTGCTTTTGTTACATTTCTAAATATATCCTCTGCTTCTCCAATTGCGTTTGCTTTCTTTAAAAAGCTTAAAATATGCGCAAATTAACAAAAAATGCGCTGAAGTCGCCCCCCGAAAATGTGCACAATGTACAAAATTAAGAAACTATTTTTTGTATGTGTGCCCATATACTTTGATTGTTTTGCGTGTTATAATATATTTGAAAAATAAATTCAATTCTTTTCAAAATTTTTATAGACATTTGCTTCTTTAAAAACATATATATAGTGAGTAGGTAAAATTGAACCGTAAAAATCACTTATTAATTTTAATTCTTGGAGGAAAATTATGAAAAAGAAGATTACAAGAATCATTGCGCTCACCTTAATACTTGTTATGGCTTTCCCCTTTACATCTTTCGCATCTTATGAAATAAGTCCCGAATTAACTCCCGAAGAAGTGGTATATAATGCACAGGGCACTATCATCGATTATGTTGAAGATGGCGATTACTACGTTATGAAGGGTTCGGTTGATGATATGTGCGAAGGTGTAGAAAGAATTCACTACATAGATAATACACTTCATGCATACGGTGAATATACAATAGATTTATGCGAATATGCCGTGAAAATTTCCGATATCGAAAATGGTTTGGATGAATTTCTCGGTGTAAAAGCTTCTCGTATAAAACCTCTTTTTAGAGAAGAGTGGCTTGAGAGTGGTCTATTAAC
>JAZSDB010000225.1:0-8129 GCA_045530975.1 Eubacteriales bacterium | reverse complement strand
GACCGTAATTTATTCTATGATTTCGGGGCAATCTCTTCGGTTTCCGAATTTTCCGTTCGTGCATTATATCGCAATTCATGGAGCATTCAGCTTCCATCCTCTGTTCAGCTTGTGCTTTCCGAAAACGGACAAGACTGGTTTGTTGCAGGTCAATTGGTTCTTGCTGCCGAGGATGACTCTATTGCGTATAGTTCTTTCAAGTTGGATAAGAGCTACAGGGCAAGGTATGTTGCAATTCGCTTCGATATGCCGACTTATTATGTCTTTATGGATGAAATAACCGTTATCGGCAAAAAGAGCATAGACGGCGCAGCTTCTCTTTCCAAAAGTAATTTAGACAGATATTCATATCCCGATGAAACAGTATATACCATTCCTCAGCCGGACCTTTTGGGTGGTGCAGAGGACGTTGTGCTTATGTATCACAATCTCGGTGTGATGGATGAAGAATTTATGATGCCGTATGTTGCATATATAGATGAAAACGGCAATGTCGTAGATACTATGTTCGACGGATTTCTGTTTCTTACATCTCCCGGCTCCGGTTATCTTCCCAGCGGAGGAACGCCGTACGGTACAAATACGGCAGCTGATTGGAATTATCTATTCAACGAGCTTTTTGCCTCTAAAAAGAATTTTGATGCTCTTGAAACAGCCACGGCAAAGACAAAAAAGCTTTTAAATATACCGGATTATCAAGTAAAGGTGTATATAACAATACCCCATATGGACAGTTCTATGAACGGTACTGCATTTGGTGATTTGAACGGTGACGGTGTAGGAGAAAACCTCAGGGACATCAATACACGTATTTCAGTAGCTAAATATTATATAGAAAAATGCAACAATGCATTTGATGCAAAGGGATATAAGCATATTACAATTGCAGGGTATTATTGGTTCCATGAAACTATCGTTCCGGGAAGCGATGATGCTGCAACTGCGGTACAGCTTAATAAAGAATTAGATAGAATGGACATTGATCTATTTTGGATCCCTTACTACAATGCAACCGGCTACAACTACTGGAAGGATTTTGGCTTTGATGCTGCCTTTTATCAGCCCAATTATGCATTTTCCGCATCTATTGACGAATCACGTCTTTCCGATGCTTCCGCTATGGCTCAATCTCTTGGAATGAGCATAGAAATGGAAATGGATGCTTCTGCATCCAGCGATCTCCGCTATTTCAAAAAATATATGAATTATCTTCGTGGCGGTGTAACTTACGGTTATATGGATAATGCTATAAATATGTATTATCAGGCCTATGACGATATAGCCGATACTCGCGATCATGAAGATACGCATATTAGACTTATATATCAATACACTTACCGTTTTATAAAGGATGAATTGGATATTAAACCTGACAGAGCTGCAGATAAGCACTTTACCGTTAAGAACAACACTCCTTATTTAGGTAGTGTAGCAGGTGATGGTATTTCTTTCTACGAATATAAACTGGATCGATCACCCAAACACGGTTCTGTATCCTTTGATAGCAACGGCGAGTTTGCATATTATCCCAATAAAGAATTTAAAGGCACCGACACCTTTACCTATCGTGTCAGCAATTATCTCGGTTGGTCCGATGAGTGTACGGTAACAATTACGGTTGAATAAAGTATGAAGAAGTTTAAAGAGTGTATTTTGTTGTTCTGGGTTTTCTTCAAAATCGGAGCATTTACAATTGGCGGCGGATATGCAATGATTCCGCTTATGCAAAGGGAAGTGGCAGAAAAGCGAAAATGGGTTGATGAAGCCACTATGCTGGATATTGTGGCTATTGCAGAATCCACTCCCGGCCCTATAGCTATTAATACAGCAACCTTTGTAGGCACAAGAAAATGCGGTTTTTGGGGAGCATTCGCCGGAACCTTGGGAATGGTTTTACCATCCTTCATTATCATAACGGTTTTGTCCAAAATTCTATCTATTATGATGGATTATGAGATTGTACGCTTTGCCTTTAACGGTATCCGTGCAGGCGTTATAGCGCTTATTGTAAAAGCGCTTTGGGGAATGGCAAAGCAATGTCCCAAAAATTTGTTTTCTGCGATTATGGCAGTTCTCGCATTTTCAATAGTGCTGTTTTGTGACGTTAACGCTGTTTATGTAATCATTGGCGGTGCTCTTATCGGTCTTTCTGCCGCAGTGATAAGTAAAAAGCGAGGTGCTGAATAATATGATATATCTTTGGTTATTTCTCACCTTTTTTAAAATTGGTGCTCTGACATTCGGCGGTGGCTATGCAATGTTGCCGTTGATGCAGCAAGAGGTTCTTAAAAATCAATGGATGTCAGAATCCGAGCTTCTCAATTTTATTGCTGTAGCAGAATCAACTCCCGGCCCGGTTGCAATTAATATGTCAACATATATAGGCGTTGAAACTGCAGGCGTATTAGGAGCAACATGCGCTACCTTGGGCGTTGTTTTACCGTCATTTATTGTGATTATGCTCGTGGCCCGTTTTTATACAAAATATAAAAACAGCTTTGTGGTAAAGGGATGTCTTACAGGACTGCGTCCCGTTGTTGTAGGCCTTATTGCATCTGCCATTATTTCGTTGGGTGCGGGTGTATTCTTTCCAAACGGATTATCTTTGGAGGCCTTTGGCTATAGCTTTGTTTGTTCTGCGGCCATATTTGCTTTGATTGTAATTCTTGCATTCAAGAAGGTAAGCCCCATATTGCTTATACTTATTTCAGCAGTATTGGGCATTGCCACCGGATATATGGAAAATTATTTTAAATAGGAGTGGCTATGAAAAAACTGCTTTCTGCTTTAATTGTTTTAGCACTTTTATTGCCCCTTTGTACAGCGTTACCTATGACTGCACAGGCGGCAATGCCCTCTGCAAATGCAATGGGTGGGTATCAAAACCTTTGTCTTACTTACACATTTGATACCTCCGTTTCTGATAAGGGTAGATTTTCCGCTTCTGATTTTGCACCTTATGTGGGTTATTATGACAGAAATGGGGAGCTAAATGATTTTTTCTTTGACAGCTTTCTCTTTTTGCCTTGTGTTGAATATGGTCCGTCCGGCGGTCTTATGCACGCTGATTTCAACAAACCGACAAAGGCGCAGGACTGGATAGCTTATGTCAATGACACCTTTACAGAAGGTTATAATGTTGATGCTTTGGAAGAAGCATTCGGTACCGCAAAGCAGGCAATGGGTACTCCCGAAAAGAAAGCTGGCGTGTTTTTCACCGTTCTTTATCCTTGCGGAAAAGCTACCAATTTTGGTCAGTTGGGTGGTTATAACCTGAATTTCAGCAATCAAGAGCATCGAAAGTATGCTGTTAAGTGGATAATTGATGAACAAATCCGTCTTTTCAATGAATCCAACTACCAAAACCTTGATTTAGAGGGCTTTTATTGGTTGGAGGAATATTTCGTTACATACGTAAACGGCTTTGGCTATACTTATGATAAAGCTTTGTTTAATTATGCTGCACAATATGTTCATTCTCTGGGACTGAAGTTTATATGGGTTCCATGGTACTGCGCTTCGGGATATCAGCAATGGAGTGGCTTGGGCTTTGATGTGGCTTGTATGCAGCCCAATCTGTTCTGGATGGAACAGTCAAAAGTCGATTATAACCGTGTAACTCAAACCGCTTCTCTTTGCTCAACTTACGGTATGGGCATGGAAATAGAGATAGATAGCAGAGTTTTCAGTGACGATGAGTATTACAATCGTTATCTATTATATCTGGAAGGCGGAATGAGTAGCGGTGCAATGAATTCTATAAAGATGTATTATCAGGATAGAAACAGCCTTGCGGTGTATAAGAATGCATATAAATCCGAGATACCAAAATACAGATTAATTTATGATTTAACTTATAAATATGCTAAAGGAACATTGACTCAGCAGGATATTAATCATGCCCGTTCGGGATACCCTATCGATATTACGGGTTTGGAGGCGGTTTCGGTAGATAAACCCTATACCGCATCCAAAGCATATTCCACAGCAGGGCAGACCGGTTATCACGAAGTAAGCGGAAAAGAGTTGACCGACGGTATTTTTGCTACCGAAGCTTTAAGTACCGATTGGCATGCCTTCTACTATGCCTACACCGAAACCAACGGTCGTTTTCAAATTACCATTGACCTGCAAACTGTTCGTAAAGACCTTACGCTGTTCTATGCCGAATTCTGCAATATGTCTTCTGCAGGGATAGGATGTCCGTCAAATATCGTTTTGGAGGTTTCGGAGGATGGTGCAAGTTATGAACAGCTGGCAAGTCTGAGCTTGAACTACAAAAACACTCTGATTCCGAACATTCAGTACGAAACCGACCCTGTTACAGCCAGATATGTAAGATTGACTTTTGCGTATTCAAATGGCAGTTTTGTATTTTGCTCTGAATTTCTCGTGTGTGCCGATCCCAATGCAAAAATTCCCAATCCCGATGATGAATTCGTACTTCCCGATGACGGAATATATGTAAACGGAATAAACTCAAAAATTGTTTCAGGTGCATGCCACATATTTACACCCGATTTCGGAGTTATCAGCTTTGCGACCGCAAACCACGTTTGGAGCTATAATGTTGTTGCTAAGTTGTCCGAAAAAGACAATGCATATATTGTTACTCAATCTTTTGAGGGAACAGGAGATACCACACCGTCAATCACTCTTGCTGATGACGAAATTATGATTGCGGCCCATCAGTGGAATACCGTTCCCGAAAGCTTGCAGAATATACTTCTGCTTGCCGAAGCAAAGATTGGCGACAGACTTTTGCTGTACAATATAGATTTGTCGAATAAAACTGTTTCTGAAAAATCCTATGCAAGATTGGAAGAAGCACCGCACAGAAATATTTATGACGTCAACAATGACGAAAGTGTTGATGTGTTTGACTATATGCTCGTAAAGAGTATTTGCTTGAATGTTCAAGGTAGTGAAGATTTTGAAGAATTTGCAGACATTAATGCAGATGGATATATAGATATCTTCGATTACCTTGAAATCAAAACAGAGTACTTCAAATAACAAAATGAGGCCGATTCTTAGGTGTAAGAATCGGCTTTCTACTTGAAAATAGTATAAAACTATGGTACTATGTCTGTATGATTCCTTAGGAGGTATTTATGAAAAAGATATTTGTGTTGATTTTAACCATTTCAATGTTAATACCGCTTTTTGCGTGGGGAACCTTAAATGCAGACGCAGATATGCCCAATCCGTCTGTTTTGAATGGCTATGAAAACCTCTGTCTTACATATACATTTCGTTACGGAGCGTACAAAAATGGTGCTCATACCGTAGATGATTTAATGCCATACGTGGCTTATCTGGATAATAACGGCAAAGCAAAGGATTATTTCTTCGATAGTTATCTTTTCCTTCCTTGTATGGCGTATGGCCCTTCCGGAGCGAGAATACATGCCGATTCCGCAGATCCCACACTGGCAATTGACTGGACCACCTATGTGGACGATACCTTTATGAAGGGCCATAATGTGGATGCGCTGGAGAGCGCAATGGGTAGGGCAAACAGCGCTCTAGGCGGCAATAAAAAAGCCGGTGTATATTTTTCAATTCTTTATCCCTGTAAAACCGCCACAAGCTTTGGTACGCTGGGCGGAAAATCTCTCAATTTCAGTAAGCAAGAAGATAGAAAATTCGCTATCAAATGGATGATTGATGAACAGCTTAAGCGCTACAAGTACGCAGGATATAAGAATCTTGATTTGGTAGGATTTTATTGGCTGGAGGAATATGTTTATAACGATGGTTCTACTCAATTGGAGGTTGAGCTTTTCCGATATGCATCTGACTATCTTCATTCCTTGGGGCTGAAATTTATATGGATTCCTTGGTATACCGCCTATGGATATAATATTTGGCAGAATCTAGGTTTTGATGCTGCCTGTATGCAGCCCAATATGTTTTGGCAGGATGTGGGATCTATAAATCGTGTGGATAACAGTATAAGAATATCCAAGCAAAACGGTATGGGTATGGAAATGGAGCTGGACGCCCGCGCGCTTGATAACAGTGAATACTATAACCGTTACCTTGATTATCTCGAAAGCGGTATGCAGAACGGCGCTATGAGGTCTATAAAGATGTATTATCAGGATGGCAAGCCCGGTGTATATTATCAGGCCTGCTATTCCGCAAACAGCCGCGCACGCTCTGTTTATGACCTTACATACAAGTATGCAAAGAAGACCCTCACACAATCGGATTTGGATTTCAACCGCTCCGATAACTTCAAATTGCCCAATGGGATAAAATGGGTGTCAAAGGGGCAACCTTATACCTCCAATCCTTCTTTTGTGGATGGTAACGGTATGGATTACCAAAATGTAAGCGGTAAGGAATTAACCGACGGAATTATTGCTACTGCTGAATTAAGTACAGATTGGCACGCATTCCATATAAGTAACCGTGATGACGAGGGTAGAATGAGCGCAATTGTGGATTTGGGCAAGGTACGTAATGACCTTACCTGCTTTATGGCCCACTTTGATAATTGCCGCAATTACGGTATAGGTTATCCCTCGGATATTAAGTTTTATGTTTCCAACGATGGAAAGAATTTTACATTATTGACTTCTTTGGACTTGCAGACCGACGGCAGTATCTCTTATGTAAAATATAGAAGCGTTCCGGTTACCGCAAGATATGTAAAGCTTTCCTTCCTGCCTCAGGGCGGTTCCTTTGTATTCCTCTCTGAGCTGTTGGTGGGTATTGATAGTGAAGAAGAGGACCCTCCTCAGAGCAATACAAGCAAACCCGATAACAATACAAGTAAACCTGATAACAATACAAATAACAAAGACGATGAATCCTCTGCTCCTGTTTCAAATCCCGAGTCAGAGTCCCCCGCAAGCTCGGAACCTATAAGCGAATCTGAGGATGAAACAACGGTCGAATCTTCTGAGAACGAAAGCGATTCTTCGGATTCTTCCGAGAATAGCATTTTGTCGTTTGAAGAAACTGTAAGCGAAGAAAGTATAGCAAGCACCGTCGATGATTCTGAAGATGGCTCTGTCCTTGTTTGGATTTTTGCAGTTCTTGGTGTAGCGGTTATTGCTGTTGTAGCAATAATTTTAATAAAACGTAAAAAATAACGGAGTTACAATATGCAATTGGTTGCAACCTGTCTTTTCGGATTGGAAGGACTGCTGGGAGAAGAGATTGATGCTCTCGGCTATAAAAGAATAGAAACTATAGACGGAAGGGTAACCTTTGATGCGCCCGTTGAGGGTATTGCTGTCAGCAATATACGCCTGCGCACCGCCGAAAGAGTTTTGATCAAGCTTGGTGATTTTAAGGCCTACACCTTTGATGAGCTGTTTGAAGGTACAAAAGCGCTGGACTGGTCAAAATTTATTGGTAAGTTTGATGCCTTTCCCGTAAAGGGCCATGCAGTACGCTCAAAGCTTTTTTCAATTCCCGATTGCCAGAAAATCGTGAAAAAAGCGGTTGTGGATTCCTTGAGCGCAAAGTATAAAATTAAACAGTTTCCCGAAACGGGCGTGAAGTATCAAATAGAGTTTTTTATTCTTAATGATAAAGCAACCTTAATGATAGACACCACCGGCGCAGGATTGCACAAAAGGGGATACAGAGCCCTTTCAGGTGCCGCACCTTTAAGAGAAACACTTGCGGCTTCTATGGTGAAGCTGTCCCGTATGAGAGATAATGTTATTATTTGCGATCCTGTTTGCGGTAGCGGAACCATTGCTATAGAGGCGGCAATGAGAGCTTGTAATATGGCTCCCGGTATAAACCGTTCCTTTGCGGCAGAAGATTTTGTGTTGATACCAAAATCCACTTGGCAGAAGGAAAGAGAAAGGGCAAAAAGCGAAATCACTGCGCCTATAACTCAGATTTTTGGCTATGATATTGACAAAGAAATGATAGAGCTTGCAAAAGAAAATGCAAGAAAAGCAGGCGTATCTCATGCTGTAAATTTCAGCGTTGGTGACGCAAAGTCGTTTTCTTCGCCTATTTCGGAAGCAAGGGGTACGATTATTGCAAATCCGCCCTACGGTGCCCGGCTTGGCGAAATCAGTGAAGCCAGAGCGCTGTATAAAGCTATGGGAAATACATTCGAAAAGAATATTCCGTCGTGGCAGATGTATATAATC
>JAZSDB010000090.1:0-3798 GCA_045530975.1 Eubacteriales bacterium | reverse complement strand
TGCATTCTTACCAATAGAGATAACCGAATTGGGAATGGAGATTTCGGTCAAGTCGTCGCAATAAGAGAATGCTTCCTCACCAATAGAAGTAACCGAATTGGGGATGGAGATATTGGTCAAGCTAGTGCAACCATAGAATGCATTCTTACCAATATAGGTAACCGAATTGGGGATAGAGATATTGGTTAAGCTGTAGCAATAAGAGAATGCAGATCCGGCTATTTCCTTTACGGGCAAGCCATTAATTTCCGCAGGTATGATAACCTCGGATACTGAATCGTCACAAGCTTTAACGATGTAATAGGTTACGTCGTCGCTCAAGGTATATTCTACTCCCTGTGAGTCGGTAACCGTTGCGGCAAAAGCCGAAAGGGGCGCCATTGCCAAAAGCAACAATGATGCAAGCAATACAGAAACAAACCTTTTCATAAAACTTCTCCTTCTGCATATTATTATGATAACACAATATCACAAAATGAGATATTTGTCAACATCTCGTTATGTGATAATTTAAAATAGAGTTGAAGAAAAGAGGTGCTATATGAGATTAAAGGATTTAAGGGAAGATAACGACATTACTCAAAAAGAAATAGCCGAAATGCTTCATATACGCCAGAATACCTATTCGCAGTATGAAAATGAGCAAAGACAAATTCCGATATCGTGTTTAATTGCGCTGGCAAGGTTTTATGGTGTGTCAGTGGACTATATTCTTGGTTTGACGGATATACAAACGCCGTATCCTCGAAAAAAATAATCTCCCGTACAATTGAACGGGAGATTGTTTTTATTTCTTGAACTTATCAAAGAAGGATTTGCGCTTGGCGTGGTTCTTTTCCTTGGTGCTTTCGTTGAATTCCTCCAGAAGCTCCTTCTGCTTTTTGGTGAGCCCCTTGGGGGTTTCGATAACCACGGTAACCAGCAAATCGCCTCTGCCTCTTCCATTGAGCTTGGGAACGCCCTTTCCTCTCACCGCAAAGGTGCTTCCGCTTTGAGTGCCCTCGGGAATGGTCAATTCTCCGTTTCCGTCGGGGGTGGGGATGGTAATCTTTGCGCCCAATGCCGCATCGGCAAAGGTTATGGGAAGCTCTATAAGCAGGTCAAAGCCGTCACGGACAAAAATCTCGTGTCTGCGAATGGCAACCTGAATGATAAGGTCACCTGCAGGGCCGCCGTTTTCGCCGCAGTTGCCCTGACCGTGGAGCGCTATACGCTGTCCGTTGTCGATGCCTGCGGGTATGTTTACCTCCAAGGTCTTGCTCTTGCGAACCTCGCCGCTGCCACGGCAGGCCTTGCAGGGGTCCTTGATAATCTTGCCTCTGCCACGGCATTCGTCACATTCGGTAGTGCTCTGCATTACGCCAAAGGGGGTACGGCGCTGAACATTTATGGTGCCGCGGCCGTTACATTTACGGCAGGTTTCGGCATGGGAGCCCTTTGCCGCACCGCTTCCTCCGCAGTCTGAGCATTTTTCAATACGGTTAAAGGAAACATCCTTCTTACAGCCGAAAAGGGCTTCGTTGAAATCGATGGTTATTCTCACACCGATGTCATCGCCACGCATAGGCGCATTGGGATTGGTGCTGCGGCCGCCGCCGAACATACCGCCGAACATATCGAAGATGTCGCCCATATCAAATCCGCCCGAAAAACCGCCGCCAAATCCGCCGCCGCCTGCCGAGGGGTCAACACCTGCATAGCCGAAGCGGTCATAATTTGCCTTCTTGTCGGGGTCGGAGAGAATGGAATAGGCCTCGTTCACCTCTTTGAACTTTTCCTCGGCGCTTTTATCGTCGGGATTTACATCGGGGTGGTACTTTTTTGCCATCCTTCGGTAGGCCTTTTTTATTTCCTCGTCGGTGGCAGATTTGCTCACGCCGAGTATTTCATAGCAATCTCTTTTTTCTGCCATAGCTGTATACTCCTACAGCCCACGAAAAGAGAGGACGGTTTGCGCCTCTCTTTCGGGGTTGATGAAAAACTTTTGTTGGTTTATGCCTTAGTTACCGCTCTTGTCGGTGAAATCGGCATCGTAATAATCGCCGCCGTTGCCGCCATTGCCGCCTGCGCCGTTGTTACCGTCAAATCCGCCTGCACCGTTGGGGTCTGCCTGCTGATAAAGCTTTGCGCTGATATCGTAGATTGCCTTCTGAAGAGCATCGGTATCGGCCTTGATACGGTCGGTATCGTTGGCTGCAACGCTTTCTTTGAGCTTTGCGATAGCATCGTTTACGGGTTGCTTTTCGGCATCGGTAAGCTTGTCGCCTGCCTCGGCCATAGTCTTTTCGCACTGGAAGATCAAGCTTTCTGCGCCATTCTTAACCTCGATGGCCTCCTTAACCTTCTTGTCCTCATCGGCGTGCATTTCCGCATCACGTATAGCCGCATCGATGTCTTCCTTGCTCATATTGCTGGAGGACTGAATGGTAACGTGCTGTTCCTTGCCGGTACCCTTGTCGATGGCACGAACCTCTACGATACCGTCGGAGTCGATATCAAAGATAACCTCGATCTGAGGCACACCTCTGGGAGCGGGAGCAATGCCGTCCAAGCTGAATCTGCCGAGGGTTTTATTGTTTGCCGCCATTTCACGCTCACCCTGAAGCACGTGGATGTCAACAGAGGGCTGGTTGTCAGCCGCAGTGGAGAATACCTGGCTCTTCTTGGTGGGGATGGTGGTGTTTCTGTCGATAATTTTGGTGAATACACCGCCCAGGGTTTCGATACCGAGGGAAAGGGGAGTAACGTCCAGAAGGAGGAGGTCCTTTACGTCACCGCTGAGCACACCGCCCTGAATAGCCGCACCGATGGCAACACATTCGTCGGGGTTGATTCCCTTGAAGGGTTCCTTGCCGATAAAGCTCTTGACAGCTTCGTAAACAGCGGGAATTCTGGTGGAGCCGCCTACGAGAAGGATCTTATCCACCTGCGCGGGCTGAAGACCTGCATCACGGAGTGCCTGCTTAACGGGACCCATGGTTCTTTCAACAAGGTCACGGGTGAGCTCGTCAAACTTAGCTCTGGTAAGGGTAGCATCGAAGTGCTTGGGACCGGTAGCGTCTGCGGTGATGAAGGGCAGGTTGATGTTGGTGCTCATCATACCGGAAAGCTCGATCTTTGCCTTTTCTGCGGCTTCCTTCAAGCGCTGCATAGCCATTTTGTCGCCACGGAGGTCAATGCCGGATTCGGACTTGAAGGTGTCTGCAATCCAGTTCATAACCTTTTCGTCAAAGTCATCGCCGCCCAGCTTGGTGTCACCGGAGGTGGAGAGAACCTCGAAAACGCCGTCGCTGATGTCGAGAATGGAAACGTCGAAGGTACCGCCGCCAAGGTCGTAAATAAGAACCTTCTGGTCGATATCCTTGTCAAGACCGTAAGCGAGAGCGGCCGCTGTGGGCTCGTTTACAATACGCTTTACATCGAGACCTGCAATGGTGCCCGCATCCTTGGTTGCCTGACGCTGTGCATCGGAGAAGTATGCGGGAACGGTGATAACCGCCTCGGTAACCTTGGTGCCCAGATATGCTTCCGCATCGGCCTTCAGCTTCTGCAGAATCATTGCGCTGATTTCCTGAGGAGTGTAATCCTTGCCGTCAATGCTCACCTTGTAGGAGGAGCCCATTTCACGCTTGATGGAGATAACTGTTCTGTCGGGGTTGGTGATTGCCTGTCTTTTTGCAACCTGACCTACCATTCTTTCGCTGGTTTTGGAGAATGCAACCACGGAAGGGGTTGTTCTGTTACCCTCGGCGTTGGGAATAACAATGGGCTCGCCGCCCTCATATACCGAAACACAAG
>JAZSDB010000220.1:0-2646 GCA_045530975.1 Eubacteriales bacterium | reverse complement strand
AGGGGACCGCCGCCCTGTTCGTATTCATTCATAAATACACCCCAGGTAGGAACTGCTCTTCTTCTGATAGCGGTAGCTCTTGCATAGTATACTTCGCCAAATGTGCCATTCTCTGCTTCTGCCTTAACATAGAGAGAATCGGGACGATGACGGTTCTGATAACCGATGGTAAGCTTCTTACCGGTACGCTTTGCGGCATCTACCATCTTCTTTGCTTCTTCTGCATTGATGGCCATGGGCTTTTCGCACATTACGTGCTTACCTGCTTCCAAAGCATCAACGGTTATAAAGCTGTGAGAACGGTTAGGAGTAAGAACGTGAACTATGTCAACAGTTTTATCTTCAAGGATTTCGTGATAATCGGTGCAAACCTTTGCATCGGGAGTACCGTATGTTTTTGCAGCTAAAGCAGCACGTTCTTCGACAATATCGCAGAACCATACCATTTCTACATCGGGTTGTGCTTTAAGTGCGGGAAGGTGTTTGCCGTTTGCGATACCACCGTAACCGATGATACCAACTCTGAACTTGTTTGCCATTTTTCTTTTGCGCCGGAGGCGCCCTCCTTGTTTAATCTCTGTAATATGTATAATAAGCTAAAATTGTTCGTTCTTTATTCTGAACCTTATCAAACCCAGTTAGGGTAGCACCGTCCAAAGACATAAACTCCCAGGCGTGAAGCTCATCTGCCTTGCACACGAACAGCGCTTCTCCGCCGCAAACGACGGAAAAATCGCCCTGATACAAGCTTAAGACTCCGCCCTTACCGATAACTCTGTCGCCATGCTCGGGATCACGCTCTAAAACGTATTTTAATCCCCTGCCGTCCAGTTTTTCGCACATATACAAGCGAAATTCCGGACTATCGGTATCCTTTGGCGCTTTCTTTTTCTTCATAAAACCAAACATATTTATTCTTTTTCGGGATTTGTTTCTTCGGTTTCTGCTACAATAAAGTCAGGACGTTTTTTTGTTTCGAGATATGTCTTTGACAAATACTGTCCTAAAATACCAATGCAGAAGAGCTGCAGGCCGGTTGCAAAAAGAATTACACAAATTAAAGATGCCCAGCCGTTTGCCGAAGAGGAATAATCAAGCAGCTTTCTGATAATGATGATCAATGCACCCAATATCGAAAGTCCAAACATCGCAACACCGCACAACGAGCTTAACGCAAGCGGTGCTGTAGAAAAGGCCACAATACATTCAATAGAATATTTGAACAAGCCCCAGAAGGACCATTTTGTGGTACCTGCAACACGTTCAATATTGGAATAGGAAATCCATTCGGTTTTGTAGCCCACCCACGAGAAAATGCCCTTTGAAAATCGGTTATACTCGCTCAAAGACAGCACAGAATCAACCATTCGGCGGGTCATTAATCTGTAGTCACGGGCACCGGGGACCATCTTAACCTTGGAAATTTTATTAATAATGCCATAGAAGCAGTTGGCAAAAAAGCTTCTGATCGGAGGTTCTCCCTTACGGTCTCCTCGTTTTGTAGCAACCGAATCCACATTCTTTTCAATGAGAAGAGCCATCATCTCAGGAAGAAGAGAAGGCGGATCCTGAAGGTCTGCATCCATAATTACTGCATAATCGCCCTTTGTTGCTCTAAGTCCCGCAAGCATACCTGCCTCTTTACCGAAATTTCGGGAAAAAGAAACATATCTGGTTTTAGGATCAATAGCCGCTTGCTTGCGCAGTATTTCCAAAGTGGCATCCTTGGAGCCGTCATCGACATAGACTGCCTCAAAATCATAATCGGGCATAACTGCTACTACTTTATCAAGCTCTTCAAAGAAATAAGGCAGTGCTTCGGCCTCGTTATAACAAGGAACAACAACACTTATCAGCTTCTTACTCATATCATTACCTTTCCTTATCTTTTGTATTGATATATATATTTTGATAATATCACAGTAACAAATAAATGTCAATATGCACAAATCGTTTTTTGTTATGTTTAGGTTAGTTGTTAACATTATACTTGTTGACATTATTATCTTCATGTGCTACTATTCACTTGTTAACATCAGTAATAGGAGTATTTATCGTGGCGAATTATTCACAATTAACTACCGAAAGCTACAACGAAAAAACAGCAAATATTGATAAAATGAGTGCTATTGAAATAGCTAGAATTATCAATGATGAAGATAAAAAGGTTGCCTATGCCGTGGAAAAGGCACTGCCTGCTATTGCGGAAGCCATTGACATTATGGCAGATTCACTCAAAGCGGGCGGTCACATTTATTATTGCGGTGCCGGCACCTCGGGACGCTTGGGAGTGCTTGATGCCTCGGAATGTCTGCCTACATACGGAGTAAGCGAAGAAACCATCGTGGGTTTAATGGCAGGTGGATACGAAGCACTTTACGCTTCTCGCGAATTTGCGGAGGATGATTTCAACAGTATTGTTTCCGAAATGAAGCAAAGAGGTTTTACACAGCAAGATGTGCTTGTTGCCATAAGTGCCAGTGGCAGTGCGAATTGCGTTAAGGGTGCAATACACTATGCAAAAGAGTGCGGAGCGCATACCGTTTGCATTTCTTGCAACCCTAACAGTGACCTTGTACCTATAGTTGAAATTCCCATTATCGCCGAGGTTGGTCCGGAAGTAATCAACGGATCCACAAGAATGAA
>JAZSDB010000243.1:0-7467 GCA_045530975.1 Eubacteriales bacterium | reverse complement strand
AATTCCGCTCCGGTTATTCTGCTTTCAAAATCGAAATCCTCGGAATAATCGGGAATTTTGGAATTAATGGGCATTTATCGTCCGGCCTCCTTTCCCAAAATACGTAATGTCTGTGCAATAAGCTCCTCCAAGGGGAGGGATGTATCCAGTTTTTTCACGGTTTCCGCAACCTTTGCACGGGGAAAGCCGTAAAGAACAAGAGTATCAACAACCTGAGATACCTTTTCTCCGTCGGCACCGCTTGCCGATACGGTATCGTCGCTTTCGGTAAGGTTAATCTTGCCCTTAAGCTCGATAATCAGCTTTTGCGCAGTTTTCAAGCCCACACCGGGAGCTCTTGAAATGGCTTTTGCATCACCGTTGGCAACGGCGGCACGAAGGTCGTCGGGAGAAAGGGTGCCGAGAATGGATATGCCTGCCTTGGGGCCTATGCCCGAAACGGCAATGAGCTTGGTGAAAAGCTTTTGCTCATCCTCCTGCGAAAAGCCGTACAAGGCCATGTTGTCTTCGCTGACGGCCAAATGAGTGTATAAAAGCACGTTCTTGCCCACCATAGGGGACAGAGCCGATGCCGTTGTGAGAGAAATGCCTATTTTAAATCCCATGCCGCCGCAATCAACCACTGCATAGTCTGCAGTGAGGTCTGCCAGCGTGCCGTGAATAAAATGTATCATAAAAATCTCTCCTTCAGTTGTAATTTGTCATTCGATTGCCGTGACAGATGGCCAAGGCAAGTGCATCTGCGGTATCGTCCGGCTTGGGTGTTTCCTTCAATCCCAAAAGCAAGCGCACCATATACTGTACCTGCTGTTTTTCCGCTCTGCCATATCCTACCACGGAGCTTTTTACCTCCAAGGGAGTGTATTCGTAAATTGGCACACCGCATTGCTGTGCCGCAAGAAGAATAACCCCTCTTGCCATAGCCACGTCGATGGCGGTGGTGGTGTTGTTGTTGAAGAAAAGCTCTTCTATTGACATACAGTCGGGCTTGTGCCTCTGCAAAAGCTCGGTCATGGCATCATAAATCTCTTCCAAACGCTTTTCTATCATTTGTCCGGGGGCGGTGGTTATGGCACCGTATTCCAACGCACGGTATTTGTCGCCGTTTTTCATTACCAGTCCAAAGCCGATGGTGGCAAGCCCCGGGTCTATCCCTAAAATTAGCATATTTTATACCCCGAAATTTGTCATTTCCTGCGGGGAAATGTCCCACCTTGGAAAAACAAAATCCATCAAAGTCAATATATTATTATATATCTACAAAATTAATCAGTATATTGTAGCATACATTTCGTGCCACGTCAACCGAAAGGCGGGCGAAAAATGGTTTTATTTGAAAAAATTTAAAAAACGGTAAAAGAACGGTGCAAAACAAGGTGGGAAAAAGTAAAAATTAAAAAAACACTTGTAATTTTCGGTGAAATCAATATAATATAGTGTTGATTAAGCCATGTTGGCGTAAACAAGAAAGGAATTTATTTTTATGCAGCTTATTGAAAGAGTAAAAGAAGTTATCGCAAAACAGCTCAGAATGGATGTTTCTGAAATTTCCGACGACGCTGCGATCATCGAGGACCTCGGCGCAGACAGTCTTGATATAGTTGAAATGCTTATGACTTTGGAAGACGAAATGAACATCACCATTCCCGATGATGTAAACGGGCTCCGCACCGTTAAGGATATTGCCGATTACCTCGAAAATGTTGTCGGTTAATAAAAAGCTTGTTATTTTTGACCTTGACGGCACTATTCTCGATACCATTCGTGATATTGCTGCGGCGGTCAACCGTGCTTCTGCAAAATACGGAAGTCCCGCACACACCGTTGCCGAGATACAGAGCTTTCTCGGCAATGGCTCTTTGGTGCTTATGCGCCGTGTGCTGGGGGAGGATGCAAGCGACGAGCTTTGCCGTACTGTCCGTGAACTATTCAGAAAAGAATACAACAGCGATATGTACAGCAACACGGTACCCTATCAGGGTATAAAGGAGCTTATGGCAGAGCTTGGAAGCAGAGGCGCAATAATCGCAGTGGTTACAAATAAGGACCATTTTTGCGCAGTCCCTATGATAGAGCATTATTTTGGCGGCCTTGTGCAGGAGGTAAGGGGTGTTACCGGCGATACCGACCGTAAGCCGAACCCCGATAATATCCTTGCATTGCTGAAAAAGCTTGGCATTTCTGCCGATGAAGCTCTTATGGTGGGCGACGGCATGGCCGACCTCAATGTGTCGAAAAATGCCGAAATGGAATTTGTGCCCGTTGGCTACGGCTATACAAGCGGCGAAAAGCTCTTTGCCCAATGCGGTACAGAGCCCTGCATGACCGTGGCACAGCTAAGGGAAAAGCTGCTTTCTTATTTCCCTGCAAAAATTTAAAAAAAGGTGTTGAAATTGAAAAAACGTCTTTCACCCACCCATGTGATAATATTCGGCTTTTTGGCGATCATTTTTGTGGGAGCGCTTTTTCTCGTTATGCCCTTTTCCTCAAAATCGGGGGAATTTACATCGCCTTTGACAGCGCTCTTTACTGCAACCAGCGCCACCTGTGTAACCGGCCTTATTACGGTCGATACAGGGGTTTATTGGTCTGCTGTAGGTAAGGGCGCTATTTTATTTTTAATACAGGTTGGCGGTTTGGGCTTTATGTCCCTGGCAATGGTGTTTTCGTCATTGCTTAAGCGCAGGGTTTCTCCCCGTGAGCAGTTGCTTTTCACCCAATCCATGAATCTGGACCCTTATTCAAATCTTGCGGCCTTTGCCTACCGAATAACCGGCTTTGCCTTTGCGGCAGAGGGTGCGGGAGCACTGCTTCTGTCCTTCCGATTTATACCTCAGTTTGGCTTTGTAAAGGGGCTTTGCTTCAGTGTTTTCCATTCGGTAAGCGCCTTCTGCAATGCCGGATTTGACATTCTGGGAAACGAGTTCGGAGAGTTTGCGAGCATATCTGCCTATGCCGACGATATATATGTTAACATAGTGATGTCTTTCCTTGTGATTGCAGGTGGATTGGGCTTTTTGGTATGGGATGACATCCGCCTCTTTTTTAAGGAACGCAGACGGCTTTCGGTTTATTCAAAAGTGGTGCTTGTTTTCTCGGCGGTCCTTCTCCTCGGAGGAACTCTTGTTATCGCCGTGATGGAATGGAACAATCCCCTTACTCTCGGAGAGGGCAGCTGGATTTCAAAGATAACCCGTGCCTTCTTCCAATCGGTTACCCTGCGAACCGCGGGCTTTGCCGCAATAAATCAGGGTGCGCTCAGCGACAGCACCAAGCTCTTTTCTATGATGCTTATGTTCGTGGGCGGTAATTCCGGCTCTACGGCAGGCGGTGTAAAGGTGGCCACCTTGGCAATTGTTTTTGCCTCCACCGTAAGCATTATCCGAGGTGACAAGGATGTAATCTTTGCTCGTCGGCGTATCGAAAACGAAACGGTGCGCCGTGCCTTTGCATTGGTGGTTATCTGCTTGTTCGTTGCGATTTTCAGCGGCTTTGTTCTTTTTGCAATAGAGGATGTATCTCTGGAGGATGCCTATTTTGAGGTCTTCTCCGCCTTCGGTACCGTGGGCATTACTGCGGGAATAACCACATCCCTTTCGGCTGCATCCAAGCTTTTGCTTATAAGCTTGATGTTCTTCGGAAGAATAGGTATTGTTTCGGTAATGTATGCCATTATGGTACGGTCAAATAAGGATAAAGCGGCCATAAATTATTCCAGAATAAATATGCCGGTAGGTTGATAAAGAAAGGAAAATAATATGAGAAGCTTTTGTGTTATAGGTCTGGGCAACTTCGGTCAGAATCTTGCACTTACCCTTTCAAAATTAAGATATGATGTGCTGGTGGTGGATGCCTGTCAGGAAAAAATAGATGCTATCGGCAATTCGGTTACAACTGCGGTTTGCGGAGATGCTACCAATGAGGCGGTGCTTCGTGCCGCAGGCATCAAGGGCTGTGAATGTGCCGTTGTTTGTATGGAAAATGACCTTTCCAACAGTATTCTTATCACCCTTATTTTAAAGGAATTGGGAATGAGGCGTATTGTGGTTCGTGCCACCGACGAGCGCCAGAAGAAGGTGCTTATGAAGGTTGGTGCCGATACCGTTGTGCTTCCCGAAAAGGAATCGGGAACAAAGCTGGCTTATACCCTTTCAAAGCGTGATGTTCTCAATTATTTTGCCCCCTCCGAAAACTTTACCATTGCGGAAATTTTGGTGCCCAAGGGCTGGATCGGCAAAACCGTCCTCGAGGTGGATGTCCGCCGTAAATACAAGGTAAATATCATTGCCGTGGCGGCGCAAAGCGAAGACAGCTTGGAGCTTCTGGGCGATCCCAACCGCATTTTTACCGAGGGCGAAAGAATAATTGTTGCAGGCAGTAACGAGGCAATGGAAAGATTGACCGGAAGGTAAAAAATACACCTGCGGAGGTTTTTATGTCACAGCTTAATGACTATAAATGTCCGTGTTGCGGAGGCTCCATTGCCTTCGATGCAAACACGCAAAATATGAAATGCCCCTATTGCGATACCGAATTTGAGCCCGAAACCTTAAAATCCTACGATGAGGACCTTAAAAGCGATTCTTCGGATGAGCTTAAATGGGATGCTGCCGCAGGGCAGGAATGGCAGGAGGGCGAAACCGACGGAATACGGATTTATATCTGCAATTCCTGCGGCGGTGAAATTATCGGCGATGAAAATTCGGGTGCCGCCAGCTGTCCCTATTGTGACAGTCCCGTGGTAATGAAGGGTGCCTTTGCCGGCGACCTCAAGCCCGATTATGTTATACCCTTCAAGCTGGATAAAAAGGCGGCTATGGAGGGCTTGAAAAAACATATCAGCGGAAAACGTCTGCTTCCCAAGGTTTTCAAGGATGAAAACCGTATAGAGGAAATAAAGGGTATTTATGTGCCCTTCTGGCTTTTCGATGCCGATGCGGATGCCGATGCTCGCTACCGTGCCACCCGTGTGCGCACCTGGAGCGATGCGAATTTCATATATACAAAAACCAGCTTCTTTTCGGTTACCCGCAGGGGCTCTATGGGGTTTGATAAAATCCCCGTTGACGGCTCGGAAAAAATGCCCGATGATCTTATGGAATCCATCGAGCCCTTTGATTTTTCTCAGGCGGTGGATTTTCAGACCGCCTATCTTGCCGGTTATCTGGCGGATAAGTACGATGTAAGTGCCGAGGAAAGCATTTCCCGTGCCAACAACCGTGTGCGTAATACCGCCTCTCAGGCCTTTGCCGCCACCGTTTCGGGCTATACCACGGTTACTCCCGAAAATGTAAATATCCGCTTGAAAAACAGCAGCGCCAAATATGCCCTTTACCCCGTTTGGCTTTTGAATACAACCTGGAACGGCAAAAAATACACCTTTGCCATGAACGGTCAGACCGGTGAATTTGTGGGTGACCTGCCGATGGATAAAGGGGCATATTTTAAATGGCTCGGTGCAGTTACCGCAATCGTGGGTGCCCTCGGTGTAGGTCTTTCCTACCTTTTCTGGATGCTTTAAGGAGGTGGGGAAATGAAACATAATTTTGTAAAAGCAGCTCTGTTTATACTTGTTTTTTCCTTGATTTTGTCGGCTTCTGCTCTTCTTGCAGGCGCAAAGGCACCTTTGCTGGCAGACAATGCAAGCATTCTTTCCGAAGAAGAAAGCAACGAAATTTTGTCCCTTTTGCAGGATATAAGCGCAAGGCAGGAATATGATGTTATCGTGGTTACGGTAGATTCGCTGGACGGCGAGGATATTGTGGAATATGCCAAGCATCATTACACCTCCATGAATTACGGCTACGGCGAGGACAAAAGCGGAACAATGCTTCTTGTGGCCATGGATGAACGAGAATATGCCCTTATTTCTCACGGAGAGGGAAGGGATATAATCCCCGATGAAGGCGCTATATCCGATGAATTTTTGTTCCACCTCAAAACAAATTCCTATGCTTCGGCCTTCCGTGCCTTTGCCAACAGCGCAGATGAACGCATAACCGATTTCAGGAATCCTGAGACTGGGGATTCGGGCAAGGATAGCTTCCCTTGGGTAAAAGCTGTTTTGATTTCTTTGGCCGTGGGCTTGGTGGCCGCTCTGGTTACCACTGCGGCGATGAAAAGCAAGCTTAAAACCGTGCGACACAGAGATTATGCCCGTGAATATGTGCGCAAGGGCAGCTTTAACCTTACACACAGCAGGGACCTTTATCTCTATTCCACAGTAACCCGTGTGCCCAAGCCAAAGCCCAATAACAACGGCGGAAAAGGAAATTCCTTCAGAGGCGGTTCCTTCAGCGGAAGCCGAGGAAAATTCTGAAAAAATGCACAAAAACCCGTGTTTTTCACGGGTTTTTCTTTTATTTCGGGCAAAAAACAGGGCCGGAATGGAGTAATTTGAATTCGTACATATAAATATATAATCACAAAAAACCGCCCTTTTGTGAATATAATGCATTTTATGCAGGGTTTTATGCATAAAATATGAATCGAATGTATAAAAATTCTGTATTATGCAAAAATACACAATAAATAGTGCAAAAATATTCAGTTTTTTGTATTTTTGCTATTGACATTTGTATTTGAGGGTATTATAATAGGCGTGCAAAATGAAAAAACAACATTCGGAGGCAAAAAATGAACAAAGAAAACATTAAAAAAGTAGTCCTCGCCTATTCCGGCGGTTTGGATACATCCATTATCATTCCTTGGTTGAAGGAAAATTACAATAATTGCGAGGTTATCGCTGTTGCGGCTAACGTTGGTCAGGCGGATGAGCTTGAGGGCCTGGAGGAAAAGGCAATCAAGACCGGCGCATCCAAGCTTTATGTTTTGGACCTTACCGATGATTATGTTGATAACTACATCATCCCCACAATGAAGGCAGGCGCTATTTACGAGGAATACCTCCTCGGCACCAGCCACGCCCGTCCCTGCATCGCAAAGGGCTTGGTTGAAATTGCCAAGAAGGAAGGCGCAGATGCTATCGCTCACGGCTGTACCGGTAAGGGTAACGACCAGGTTCGTTTCGAGCTTGCAATTATGCATTTCGCACCCAATATGCCCATCATCGCTCCTTGGAGAGAATGGGATATCAAGTCCCGTGAAGAGGAAATCGAATATGCAGAGGCACACAACGTTCCTCTTAAGATAAACCGTGAAACCAATTATTCCAAGGATAAGAACCTCTGGCACCTTTCCCACGAGGGTCTTGACCTTGAGGATACCGGCAATGAGCCCACCTATGAAAAGAAGGGCTTCCTTGAAATGGGCGTATCTCCCATTGACGCTCCCGACGTTCCCACCTATATTGAGCTTGATTTCGAGCAGGGCGTTCCCGTTGCTCTCGACGGTAAGAAGATGTCCGCAAAGGAAATCATTCTCGAGCTCAATAAGATAGGCGGCGCAAACGGTATCGGTATTCTCGATATCGTAGAAAACCGTCTTGTTGGTATGAAGTGCCGCGGT
>JAZSDB010000101.1:0-7316 GCA_045530975.1 Eubacteriales bacterium | reverse complement strand
CGTTTGCGTTTCAATGATATATTACTTGCGCAATATGATATACGGCGTTGCCGTATGATATATTTGCGTTGCAAATATGATATAATATCCGTTCCTTTCATACGCGAAGCGTATATCATCTGCAAAGCAGATATCATAGCGTTAGCTATATCACCCGTTCCGCAAGGAACGGATATCATTGAAAAAAGTCACCTTTGTCGGTAGACAAAAGTGACTTTTTTCAATAATATCCGTTCCTTTCGGAACGGGTGATATAGCTGACGCCATGATATCTGCTTCGCAGATGATATACGCTTCGCGTATGAAGGGAACAGACATTATATCACTCAACTCAAGGAGAAGAAATGGTTTTTCTTTACATATTATTTCAGATAAGCTGGGGATTTTTGCAAAGTCTTTTGGGCTTTATTGTATTTCTTGCCAATCTAAAGGCCGAGCATTTCACCTATCACGGTGCCATAGTCACCCAATGGAAGGGGTTGTCCAGTGTTTCACTGGGGATGTTTGTTTTTGTAACCGAAAAGCCCTATTTTGCCGAAAAGCTTCCCCAATACAGTGAGAGTGAGCTGTCATCCCGTCTGCTTGTCCACGAATACGGCCACACCGTGCAATCCCTCATTCTCGGCCCGTTATATTTAATATTGATGGGTATCCCCTCCACACTATGGGGATTTCTTCCCTCCCTTGCAAAAAAGAGAAGAGAAGAAAAGCTCTCCTATTTTTCCTTTTTCACCGAGCGGTGGGCAAACCGTCTGGGAGAAAAGGTGACGGGAGAAAAATCCATGGAGCAGCTTTTGATAGACTGATCCTTAACAAAATCATAACAATAACCGATTCCCTGCTATCTTTTACACAAGAAAGCAGGGCTTTTTCTGTTAAAAAGACCCCTTGTTTGTGTGTATATGCACAAAAACAAATCTTTTACTGAAATGCCATTGACACAATATACAAAAATATGTTACAATGGGACAAAGTATTCTTTTTAAGGAGATTATTATGAAACGTATAATCGCATTATGCCTTACCATATTAATGTTGCTCGTTCCTATGAGTGCATTTAATCTGGAAGCAAGCGCATTGGTAGGCGCAGGTGCGCCCTCCGCCACCAACCCCGAAATGATTTTGGGTATTGACCTTTCCTATTGGAACGTAGGTCAGAACGCACTGGATTATTCCCGTGTTAATTTTGCCGAGCTGAAAGCTGACGGCGTTAAATTCGTTATCCTCCGTCTGGGTTATGAAACCAGCACCACCAGCGGCATTAAAATCGACCCTGCTTTTAATGAATTTTACAAGAGAGCCCGTGCCGCAGGTCTTGACCTGGGCGTATACCTCTATTCCTACGCTCTTACCTACAATGCGGCTAAAAACGATGCTCAAGAGGTTATAAACTACATAGAAAACAACGGTATGTATTTCGAATATCCTATCTATTTTGATATGGAAACAACCGCTCAGACTTCTGCCAGCGCCTCCACTATGGAAAGCATCTGCCTGGGCTGGTGTGAAATTTTGGAAAGCGAGGGCTACTACCCCGCAATCTACTCCGCTTACTGGGTTTTCAACAGTCTTTCCTCCTCCTTTAAATCCAAATACGACTTCTGGGTACCTGCATACAAGAGCACTACCTATTCCGATTCTCAGTACACCTATACCAGCCAGCCCTCCGTTCTGGGCGGCAAGCCCTATGCAAACGGTTACAGCATGTGGCAGTATTCCTGCTGTAACTATTACAACGGCAACTATGTTTACAAGGGTGTATATACCGGCACAGGCGCTCGCAACACCAGCTTGGACCTTAACGTATGCTACAAGGATTACCCCACTATCATAAAGAACAATAACTATAACAACTGCAAGCCCGATGAAAGCGTTGCAAAGACAAATCTTCGCACCATCATCAATTCCACCTGGGATATTGATTACAATGATTACAGCGTGAATGCTCTCGAAGCAATCCGTATGGCAGAATACGAGGGCACACAGCTTCTCAACAACGAAGCATCCACCGATGCTCAGTTTGAAACTCAGTACAACAAGATAAAGAACGCTATAAACGCCAAATCTGTTGCACTCTCCGCCAACAAGGCTTATTCCACCACCACTCCCACCAGAAATGATGCTTATGCCGATGACGGCAAACGTCTTACCGACGGCCTGAAGGGTTATTTCGACGGCGGCGACCTTTCCGACGGTGCGTCCATCGGCCGTTATGCCGGCTGGAACAACAAGGTTGAAATTGTAGTTGACCTTGGCTCCTCTCAATATTCCAATACCTACACCGCTTATTTTGCGGCAGGTCAGTGGGGCATCCGCATTCCCAAGAAAAACCTCTTCAAAATGGAAGTATATGTTTCCAACAATCCCTTGAACGGCTTTACCGCAGTGGGCTCCACCAATGATATTGTTCATGTTGGGGGCTCCAATATAGAGGAACAGGGCTGGACCAACTATACCATCACCCTTACCTCCCCCTCCTCAAAGAACGGCAGATATGTTAAGTTTGTAATAACCAACGGCGATTGCAACGGCGCTATCTGGATGGACGAGGTTGAAGTAACCATGGGCGGCGGCTCTATCGCAGGCGGTGTTTACATCAGCGGTATCAATGAAAAAATCCTTTCCGGCGACTGCCACATCTTCACTCCCGCCTTTGGCACCATCACCACCAGCACAGCAAACCACGCATACACCAAAAACATTATTGCACAGTACAATTCCACCCTTGGTAAGTATGTGGTTGTATCCATTGCAGACGGTGTGGGAACCAGTACAGCAGACATTACCCTTGCATCCGATCAGATTCTGATTGCCTGCCACTGCTGGGAGGGCGACGGAATTACCGATCCCGTTGTGGGCAGCTTGGAAAACTCTACCATCTTTGCCCGTGCAAATGTAGGCGATATTATCGAAACCTCCGGTGTTAACACCCAGTACAGCTTCCTTACCGCAGGCGCTCACATCTTCTTCCACGGCGCTACCGCAGTACCCGAAGAGGGCACTCCCTCTCACACTCCCGGCGAAGGTCCTACCTGTACCTCTCCTCAGCACTGCACCAAGTGCGGTCAGGAAACCGCTCCTGCCACCGGTCACACCGAAGGCGAATGGGAAACCCTCCCCGACGGCACCAAGGTTATCAAATGCACTGTATGCGGCGAGGTTATCAAGACCGACGAAACAACTGTTGACCTTCGCGGTGACGTAAACCTTGACGGTAACGTAGATATATTCGATTACCTTGTCGTTAAGTCCATCTGCATGAATACCTACGATGCAGACAGCGAAACACTTATACGTGCCAACGTAAATGACGATGATTCCGTTGACATTTTCGATTATCTCATAATCAAATCGCTCTGCTTCTGATATAATAGCCATTAACCGAACTGCCGTGGGGAAACCCACGGCGGCTTTTGTTTAAAATGCAAAAAACCGACATACCTCTTTTAGAGGGATATCCAAAAAAGCTAAATAACCTTATTTTTGATTGACTTTAAGAACGTAAAATGATAAAATATTTAAACTGGCTTAAATATAATTTTGGAGGTAAAATATGAAACTTTTTAAGCGTTTTTGCGCCCTCTGCCTTATTTTGGCAATGCTGGTTGCTGTGGTTCTTCCCATGAATATGACCACCCTTACCGCATCGGCAATTGCAGGCGGCGGCTTACAGCAAACATCTTACCGCGCATACGGCGCCGACCTTTCCTTCTGGAACGTAACCGCCTCTTTGGACTATTCTCTCGTCGACTTTGCGAAAATGAAGGCCGACGGATGTCAGTTCGTTATCCTTCGTCTTGGTTACGAGGGAAGCTCCTCCCGTACAAATACCCTCGATACCGCATTTGTGGAATATTACAGACGTGCCCGTGCGGCAGGTATGCCTATGGGTGTTTACTTCTACTCTCTCGCCACTACATACAACGGCGCAGTAGAGGATGCAAACTGGGTTGCAAACAAGATTGAAGAATACGGTATGTATTTCGAATATCCCATCTACTATGACGTAGAAGACAGCAACCAGACCGCTCTTGGCTCCTCCTCTATGGAAAGTCTTTGCCTTGGCTGGTGTGAAACTCTTGAAGGCCGCGGCTACTTCCCCGGTGTTTACGGCGGTGGAAGCCAGGTTATCAACAAGCTTTCCAGCTCCTTCAAGTCCAAGTATGACCTTTGGTATCCCAGGGTACTTACCGACTATGACGGTGGCGCACAGTACAACCCCCAAAACTACGATTACAGCGATTACTGCGGCATGTGGCAGTACGCTTGGTATGAATACGAATATAACGGAATCGGCCTCAATATGCTGGACGTTAACGTATGCTACAAGGACTATCCCTCTATTATGGCTGAATACGGCTACAACAACTGCGTTCCCGCCGAAAGCGCCGCAGAAAAGGCACTCCGTCAGCTTATAGATACCACCTGGAGCATCAAATACTACGAATACAGCGAAGAAGCATTGGAAGCTATCCGCCTTGCTGTTTACGAAGGCAATCAGCTTATCAACAACGATGCATCCACCGATGATCAGTTCACTGCAGCTACCACCAAGCTTCAGAATGCTATCAACAACAAGCCCGTTATCCTTTCTCTCAACAAATCCTATACCGCTACCACTCCCCAGCGTAACGACATATTTGCCGACGACGGTGTATGTCTTACCAACGGTGCCAAGGGCCATACCGACGGCGGTAATGAGGATTATGCCGGCTGGCAGAAGAAGCTGGAGGTTGTTGTAGACCTTGGCTCCTCTGTAGCTTCCGATACCTACACAACCTATCTTGCAGCAGGTATGTGGGGCATTCACCTTCCCAAAAAGAACTTCTTTAATGTAGAGGTATATACCTCCAACAGCGCCACAAGCGGATTTACCGCTGTCGGCTCCTCCAACACTCTTGTTCACACTGCCGGCTCCAATGTAGAGGATTCCGACTGGACCACCTACACTGTTACCGTAAAGGCAAGTGCCGCAAGAACTGCACGTTACGTAAAATTTGTTATTACCAATACCGAATGTGTCGGCCACATCTGGGTTGATGAAGTAGAGGTTTCCAGAGGTGCTCCCGCTGTTTCGGGCGCCGTTTACGTAAATTCCATCAACACCCGTGTTGCCGCAGGCGAGTGCGTGATTTTCAACAGCCTCTTCGGTGAAGTTAATGTTACTACCGCAAACCACGCCTGGACCAAGAACATTATCGCTCAGTACAATTCTACCTACGGCGGATATGTTGTTACCAGCATATCTCAGGGCAGTGGCGACTCTACTCCCGCCGTTACCCTCGTTTCCGGCCAGATTCTTATTGCCGTTCACGCTTGGGAGGGCGAGGGCGTAACCGATCCCGTTGTAGGCAGTGGCGATAACTTCAACACCGCTTCTACCGTAAAGGTTGGCGATGTTATCACCTTCTCCGGATTGGACATCAACAACGGCTATGTAACCGCCGGCTCTTATGTTAAATTCCGCGGCACCGCAGCTGTGGCAGACGATGCTCCCGCATATCACTACCCCGGTAATGCACCCACCTGTACCGAAGGTCAGTCCTGCACCGCTTGCGGCCAGACTCTCCAGCCCGCCCTCGGTCACACCGAAGGTCAGTGGGAAACCCTTGCTGACGGCTCCAAGGTTCTCAAGTGCTCTGTATGCGGCGAGGTTATCAAGACTGAAAGCGCAAACACAGGCCTTAAGGGTGATGTAAACCTGGACGGTGTGGTAGACATTTTCGACTATCTCATCGTTAAGTCCATCTGTATGGACACCTATGAAGCAGAAGACAGCGGCATTTTGGACCGCTCCGATGTAAACGGCGATAATTCTATCGACATTTTCGACTACCTCGAAATCAAATCCCTCTGCTTCTGATAAGCAAATACTGTCCCACGGGTATAAAAGCCCGTGGGATTTTCTTTTTGTAAATATTTTTGCTATTGAAAAAGCAAGGGATATGTAGTATAATCGGTATGATAATATACTTAAGGAACTGCATTTATGGATCTTTTAAAACGGTCTTCATATTTTTACCATCTGCCCGAGGAGCTTATTGCTCAAACTCCCAGCGAAAAGCGGGATCATTCCCGTCTGCTCTGTCTGGATAAAAACAGCGGTAATGTGGAGCACAAAAGCTTTTATAATATAATAGACAGCTTGAACCCCGGCGATTGCCTTGTTATAAACGATACAAAGGTTATCCCCGCCCGTCTTTTCGGACGTGCAGAGGGCCGAGAAGGTGAGGTAGAAACGGTTTTGCTTTCCCGTATGGAGGATATGGAGGGTGAATGTTGGAAATGCCTTACCCGCCCCGGAAAGAAGACAAAAATCGGACAGAGGGTTATCTATTCCGAGGAGCTTTCGGGAACTGTTATCGATGTTCTCGAGGGCGGTATCCGTGTAATTAAATTTGAATACAACGGCGTATTCAATGAAATACTTGACCGTGTGGGCATAATGCCTCTCCCCCCTTATATAACCAAGAAGCTGGAGGACCGAAACCGTTACCAGACGGTTTATGCCAAGACCGACGGCTCTGCCGCCGCTCCCACCGCAGGGCTTCATTTTACTCCCGAGCTTTTAAAGCAGGCGGAGGAAAAGGGAGTGGAAATTGTACGTGTTCTCCTTCACGTTGGGCTGGGCACCTTCCGTCCCGTCAAGGAGGACGATCTTTCTTCCCACATAATGCATTCCGAATATATTAAGGTCACACAGGAGGCCGCCGACCGTATTAATGCAGTTCACGCCCGTGGCGGCAGAGTGATTGCCGTCGGCACCACCAGCGTGCGCACACTGGAAAGCACTACCGGCGATGACGGAATTGTACGTCCCTACGAGGGCGATACCTCTATCTTCATTCATCCCGGCGTGAAATTCAAATGTGTTGACGCTATGATAACCAATTTTCATCTGCCCGAGAGTACTCTTATTATGCTGGTTTGCGCCTTTGCGGGATACGAGCATACTATGGAGGCGTATAAGGAGGCAGTTGAGCAGAAATACCGCTTCTTCTCCTTCGGCGACGCTATGCTGATACAATAATTCCCCACAAAACACACGGTTTTGCGGGGACCCCGATGGTCGCTTCGCTCTCGAATAAAATCTAACGATTTTATTCGTCTTTTGTGAGATTCGTTCGCTCGCGCCACGCTCACCGCGTGCGAATCTCCAAGGTATATTTTTCGAGGCGCATGTCCCCGAAAAATATATTATTTAATATTCTATAAACAATTAGCATTGGAGATAGGCGAGAAAAGATAAGAGATAAAATTCATAAAAAGGTATTACTCATACACACAATTCCTTACGAAAAGGAGTATAAAATGCT
>JAZSDB010000119.1:0-5365 GCA_045530975.1 Eubacteriales bacterium | reverse complement strand
CTGGCCGAGAGGAACACCTATATTGATAATCTTCTTATCAATGCCAAGCTTTTTTTCGCAGCAAGCCACGTTTGTCTGATATGCCGCAACCGAGGAAGCAGTCGTAAGACAAATAATGAAAGTCGGAATCATTTTTCTCAGAAGGTTGAAAGGGCCAGCCTTTTTTCTCACGGATACGGCAAAAAGATATATTGCCATCAATATAGCATCCGCAAGAAGCATGACCAAAATCAGCTTGTATGCTTTGATTACCGAGGAAAAATTGTTACCCGCAATCATATTAAGAACGCTTCCGAACACAAAAAACGGAATAAACGAACTTACCGCACCCATAATCAGCTGCATAACCGAGTTTGTCTGTTCAATAAAGCTTGTAACAACGGGTATGCGGTGCCCGAGAACCAACATCGCAAGGCCAAAAATAATGGCGATAAAGATAATCTGCAAAGAGTTTCCTTCAATAAACGGAGCTATAAGATTTCCGGGAACGATATCAAGTATCATCTGATAGAGGTCGGAAAAAGCAAAGGCGGTTTCGCCCGTTGACGAGAGCTTAAAAAACACCGCACAAAATGCTGTTCCGACAGCACCGGTAATAACCGAAATCACCAGAAACCGAATAATCATCTTTTTTCCGATTTTTCCGAAGGTGGTCATATCTCCGATGCCGACAATTCCCCACACGACAGAAAGAAAAATAATCGGCCCCGAAATTGCGGAAAGCAAACCCATAAAGGTGTTAAATATTGGGGTAATGACATCTTCGGTAATAAAATTTGATACGCTTTGAGGAAGAAGATAGCAAATCCCACCAAGCGCAAACGCCGCCAATATTGCAATACCAAGCTGTAATATTTGCGAAAGTTTCTTTTTCTTTGCAACAAACGAAACAATGTTTTTTCCGTTTTTATATCTCCATACGGGAGCAAGGCCGATTCCGGAAAGCAGACTGTGCAGCATTGTTGCTTCTCCGTTTTCGTTTTCAGAAAACGGATCAAAACTTTCGCCGGCAATAGAAAGTTCTATCACAAGCGAGCGAAGCCGCTTTGATGTGACCAGAGTAAAAGATTTGCTTTCATCAAAGCGGTCAAGATATTTCAGCAACACTTCCTCAATTGAAAGACGAATGCGCTGAACATCTTTTGAATCCACCTTGTTGTTTGAAAGAAAAGCAACAACAGCTTCGCTTGCCGCATCAATATTTGTATAATTCAGGTCATATTTAGACATAAGATTTTCTTTCCTTTTCTATGCCTTACTTGATTTTTGCAACAACAAGGTTGGTGAATTCTTCCTCATCAATTTCACTGTACTCAATGCTTTGCGCCGCATTTTCGGCAAGTTTGAGCGAGAGTATATTGTCGGAATCCTTCGGGTCAAAACTTTTTCCGCTGTATTTAATCTGCATCATTACAGTTTCATCATCCTGTGAATATTCAAGGGTTATGTTCAGTTTAAAATCACGCGGCAGCTCCGGAAGAATTATCTGTACGCAAAGTTCTTCAAAAAATGCCTGCGCACGATAAATGGATTTCTGCGAAATTTGATTTCTTCTTCCAAACTCTTCAAGACCTGTGTTGAAACCGATGAAGTCGAAATCTTTTGAAGTGATAAGACTTTCAAAGACCTTTATATGCTTGATAAAGCGTATGGTTTTTTCTTTTTGAGGGTTATCAAAAATCTGTTCGGGAGTGCCGTCTTCATAAACGCCGCCCTCGTCCATATAGAACACGCGGTTGGCAACCTCTCGGGCAAAGCGCATTTCGTGAGTGACTATCATCATTGTAAGTCCCTGCCTTGCAAGGTCGCGGATTACCGCCTGTACTTCTCCGACCATTGTCGGGTCAAGAGCCGAGGTCGGTTCATCAAGCAGAATAATTTCCGGTTCCATCGCCAAAGTTCTTGCAATGGCCACACGCTGCTTCTGCCCTCCGGAAAGTTCATCCGGATAGTTAAAGGCTTTATCGGCAAGACCGACAGTACGAAGAAGTTTCATTCCGTCGTCATAAGCCTGCTGCTTCGGTTTTTTCAAAAGATCCATCGGCGCAGCCATAAGGTTTTCGATGATGTTCATGTGATTAAAAAGATTGAAAGATTGAAACACCATTCCCATTTTCTGTCTTATCTTATTAATATTACACTTTTTATCCGTGATACACTGGTCATCCACCCAAATTTCACCCGAAGTCGGTGTTTCAAGCATATTGATGCAGCGTATAAGCGTGGATTTACCCGTACCGGAAGGGCCTATAATAGAAATAACGTCACCTTTATTGATTGTTACGTTAACATCCTTGAGCGGAGTTACGTTAGGATATTCTTTTCTTAAATGGCTTATGCGAATCATCTTACTACCCCTTTCAGAATGTTCTTATCTTTTCTTCTCTTGGGTTCAGTCTTATGTTTAAGAATTCCAAGAAGCTCCGCTATTCCCCATGTGACCATAAAATAGATCACCGCAACCGCAATCAGCGGGAAGAAAGCTTCGTATGTATTGCTTCTGATGATATCGCCCATTTTGGTAAGGTCGTTAACCGCAATATATCCCACAACCGAGGTTGCTTTGATAAGTCCGATTATTTCGGAGGAATATACTGGAACGAACATCTTCATTGCCTGCGGAAGAATAATGCGGAAGAAGGTTTGGTTTCTGCTGTATCCGAGGGCATAAGCAGCTTCGGTCTGTCCTTTGTCAACACCTTCCACTGTAAGTTCAAGCTGTCCGTAAACGAAGGAACCGAAGGTCAGAACAAAGCCTATAATGGCAACAACGATACCGCTGATGTCCGATTTTCCAAATACAACGTAGAACAGAAGCATCAATACGACAAGCGTGGGCGTTCCAGCAATAATTTTGGAATAGACCTTTGCAAAGATTTTTGCGATAACCGAAAGCGCCTTATATCTCGACCTTGCGGCAAGATAAAGAAGAAAACCGAGAACGGTTCCGCCGATTACGGCAAAGAAGCTTATCAGCAACGTGGTACCGATGCCTTCGAGGATGAGCTTCCAGCGTCCTTCGCGAACGAAGGTCTTTTCAAAACTCTCTCCGAGAGAAGCAAAGAAATCTTCAAATCCGCTCTTTTTAACAGTTGCCATAACAACGTCGGCCACCATATAGGGTTCGGAAAAGTTAACACTTTCTTTGCGTTCCGGCGTCATATAAAGACCGCCGCAGACAAGGTCATATCTTTCGCTTGCAAGTCCCGCAAGACCGGATGCAAAGGAAACATCTTCGATTTCAATGCTGTAATCATAGGTTTCACAGAACAGATACAGCACCTCAATTTCAAATCCCACCGGCTCGTTGTTATACATATAAACGAAAGGCTTTCTTGTTGTATCAATGGAAACCTTTAACTTTTCGCCTTTGTTGTCGGCAAGTTCATCAAGCGGAACAGATACATTCGGCTCCGTTTCGCCGTACCATTTTTCAATCATCTCGTCGATCTTGCCCTCGGCACGAAGCTTTGCAAGGAACTCGTTCATTTGTGCCTGAAGGGCGTAGCCGTCTTCGTTCTTCTGGAAACCGAACCCGATTTCAACCGAGTATGCCGGAACAGTCACACAGGAAAGTTCGGGGTTGGTGCGCTTGACCGAATTGAAATTGGGCTTATCGAGCATGGCTCCGTCGATTTTTCCAAGATTGAGTGCGCCGAGCACATCGGCAAAGGTGTTGAATTCGCTTATGACAGCGTTCGGGAACTGTTCCCGGGAATAACCGCCGTAAAGCGAACCGGTTACAACGCCGAGAGAGGCATTTTCGAAACGGGAAAGGTCATTCCCTTCATCTCCCTGAATCAGGAATATAACATCTTCCTTGTGATAAGGATCAGAAAAATCAACGCTTTCGGCTCGTTCTGCAGTAATGGTAAAGCCGGAACATCCTATATCGTAGTTGCCTTGGGAAACGCCCAGCAAAATAGCCTGAAAACTTACCGTAGTAAAATCAAGCCGATAGCCATATTCCTGAGCAAACATAGTCATAAAATCTATGTCATAACCCACAAGCTGTTCATTTTTCAGATAAGCAAACGGCTTGACTTCCGCACTGGTAACGACCTTCAGTGTTCCGTTTTCTCCGGTAAGAGTGTCTGGATCAAGATATTCCGTGGGTTCGGTATTGCCGAACCATTTGTCATGAAGCCGCTCATATTCGCCGTTTTCTGCTATTTTGGCAATGAAGTCGTTCATTTGTCCACGCAGCTGTGCATTGGCTCCTTTTTTAAATACCACTCCGTAATCAGCAGACTCGATAGGATCCTCAAGCCGACTGATATTCATGCCTTCCCAAAGCATACACGTATAATAAGATGCGTCGGTAGAACATATATCAATTTTTCCCTGGCTGAGTGCCAATACCATATCAGGAATGGTGTTGTATTCGGATATTTTGGCATTGGGGAAATATTCGGGCATAATTGCTGCCGAATATGTGCCCGTGGCCACGCCCACCTTGGCATCCTGATAATCTTCATAAGTCAGCTTGTCGCCGCCATATGACGAATTCTCAGCTTTACTGTCTGCACATCCAGTCATACAAGCAACCAGCATCAGCACCGCAAAAACAAGGCATAATATCTTTTTTGTCATTTTAAAATTTTGCATTTAATTTGCCTCCAACCAATCAACAAATTCATCGGTGGATTTTGTCCATTCCACTTCAATCACTGAATCGGCCAATATCAAAAATTCCGAAAGTCCGTATTCTTTTCCGTTATCCGCCCAATCATATGTATAACCAAGCCGTGTCCATGGATAGGGTGTTTCTTCGGAATAGGAATACTCGGCATTTTCATCAAACCAGGGCTTATGGGCACCAAGCGCCGATCCGTCAAGCAAATCCGCCGACATCTGCTCTGTAACATCAAGCTGATAGGCAGGACGGATAACTTCATCAATATCCACCCAAAAAGCGGAAACATGGGTATATTCCGTAATTTCAGGCAGCCCTATAAGCTGTTTAAGGCGAAGTTCCCAATCGGAAACGCCTTTTGCGTTTTCATCATACCAGAAAAGGATTTCCTTATCGGTAAACGCCCATATATCACCGTTGGTGCAGGTAAATGATTCACCCGCAATGAAACTTTCGGGGTCTTCGTGCCACGAAAGCAGCAAGACCTTTGTTTTGTTTTCGTTCCATGTCACCATGTCGCTTTCCGGAGTGAGAGTTACGAGAGTTTCAATTTCATCCGCTTCGGCCTCTTTTGCATCAACCATCGCTTTGGCATACAAATCTTTTTCCGGTTCTGTATGAGGTATCAGTGCAGCTAATCTGAAAAGAAGAATAACGGCGGCTATAATGACTGCGATTATAACAATTATTATTCTCTTAATACATTTCATATCCGTTATAACCTCTTGA
>JAZSDB010000253.1:0-3354 GCA_045530975.1 Eubacteriales bacterium | reverse complement strand
TCCTCGTCAAGATCATCCTCGTCAAGATCATCCTCGTCAAGATCATCCTCGTCGTCATCATCCTTATCGGAAGAAGAAACTATGCTCTGATTTTGATGATGTTCATTGCCATCTTCATCGTCGTCATCATCTTCATCATCGTTGTCGATGTCACCATCTTCATCGTCATTATCGTCGTCAATGTCATCGTCATCAGCGTCATCGTCGTCATCATCGATGTCATCATCACGGTGTCTTTCATTGACTTCAACAGTAACAGACATTTTTGGGGCAAGGAATTCGTATAGCTCTACATTAACGGTTTCACGCTTACTTTGCATCCAGACATCGTCGTCCGCTTCCAAAGTAACAGAAACTTTTCCGCCCTCCTTGAGATACTTTAATTGGATGGCCTTATCCACAAGCTCGTTCAATACAGTATCTAGATTTTTATTTTTGTATTCGTAACCCTCAATGAGAACAACGCCGTCATCATTTACAGCGGTCAACCCAATAACGTTTTCTTTGTTATCTACGTCTATGCGCACCTCGGGATTAATCTTCATATAGACCGATGCAAAAGGAGATCTACCGATAATCAACACGGGAATCAAGGCCAATATCAAGCAAGCAGCGGCAACAAAAGCACTCGCCATACGAAGATTCAACCTTCTTTTCGGTGGCTCGGAAGGGACCGAAAGTTCTATTATATCGGTAACGGTTTGACCAACCTCGTAATGCATATTTGCGACTTTTATCAGCTTGCCGTCTTCGGTCATAACCACCGCAAATGCAGGATGACATTCCATAACGAGATATTTCATAGTGTTGCTCCCTCCTTTTTCCTTAAAATAGATCTCAGATGTCCTCTGATAATATGAAAACCGTTGGTTTGTATTAAAAGCATTGCCAATAAATACTTTCTATGTCTTTCCAAGGTTTTTCTATCGCTGCCCGAACCTTTAACAAGCTCTGTCATAGGCAGTTTTTTTGTTTTAATCATTTCACTCAGCAGTTCTTTGTTTTCTGCGGCATATCTTATTGCCCTGCCGCAGCTTTCAAGAGTTCTGTCCTGCTTGGGGCAGTTATCTGCAACATCTGCAAAGCAAATGCCATATTCGCGCATTGTTAACGCAAGCTCTTCGATTTCCTGTCTGGTGGCATCTCTTGTCGCAGTTTCTTCAAAATAATCTTTTTCATCCGCCAAGGTATCGGCAAGAGTTGTTCCTCCCTCTATACCTGTTTCTTCGTAAAGAGAGATATTGCCTTTATGTCTTGCTTCCCTTCTGGCGTAATCAATAAGCCGACTCTTAATCAGCATAGAAGCATAGCTTAAAAATGCGCCTCGCTTCTTTTCATAACCCATAACTGCTTCATAGAAGGCCATCATTGCGATAGAATATTCATCATCCTGCTCGGTGCAAGGACGGCTCATACTTTTTCCCGCCTCGGAAATGATAAAAGGAATATATGCCTTGATAAGATCATCGGCTTTTTGAGAGTTGTTTTTCGCTTCATAAACTTCAGTAACAAGCTGATGCTCGGTATTCATAGCACACACTCCTTCCTACTACAAGATATACGAAATTAATTTTCAAAAAGTGGGGTTTGAAACGATATTTTCATAATAACATATTTCATAATAATAGTAAACACAAAAAAACGCCGAGAAATCTCGGCGTTTTTTGTATTTAAAACAAAGGAATTACTTACCCTGTTCAAGAGCGAGAGTGATGGTGGTTGCATCACAAACTTCGCTAGGGCCAAAGTACTGAATTGCACCGGGATAAACGAAGCAGGTATTTTCTGCCCATTCAGCTCTGTGTGCGGCAAAGTACTTGAAGGGAGCGCCTTCCAATTCAACAAGCGCTTTACGGATAACAGGCTTGTCCTTACCATGTCTTCTTTCGATGTTCATCATCTTGGTTATGGGCATACCGCCTGCAACCCACTCTTCAGCAGGATTGCTGAGGTTGGAAACCTTGGAAAGATAGCCGGTATAACCGTACTGAATAAGCATAAATGCATTATAACCAAGGGAGTAGCAGTAGTCAGCATCAAAGTTAGAGGGGAATGCGCAACGTCCTTCATAACCCAAGAAGTGGTGAAGTGTGGAGAACTTACCGTTGTAAGTGCCTGCTGCCTTACGTGCCTTGAGGTTATCTGCAACAAGTGCAGAGAAGAGCTTTTCGGATTCTATAAGAGATACCTGAACGTTACCGTGGGGATCGCGTTCAAGGAAGAGCTGCTGTTGGATAGACTGAGGAAGAATAGCAAATACAGCCATAGATTCCTTGGTGAGACCTGCTTCGATGAAGGCATATTTATCTGCCCAAGTAGGAAGTGCATTGAATGCATCGGTCTTTTCGCCTGCAAGAAGCTCATTGATTTCAGCGATGAGAACGGAGAATTCGGGAACGAACTCTACGATACCTTCGGGAATAATAGCAACACCAAAGTTCCAACCCTTTGCAGCACGGGTAGCAACAGAATCTGCAATATAATCAGCAATTTCAGCCATAGACATCTTCTTAGCGGCAACTTCTTCACCGATAAGGCAGATATTAGGACGGGTCTGAAGAGCACATTCAAGTGCAACGTGAGAAGCAGAACGGCCCATTACCTTAACAAAGTGCCAGTACTTCTTTGCAGAGTTTGCATCACGTTCGATGTTACCAATAATTTCGCTATAGGTCTTTGCAGCAGTATCGAAACCGAAAGAGCATTCGATATCTTCGTTCTTGAGGTCACCATCAATGGTTTTGGGACAGCCGATAACCTGAACGCCAGTCTTATTTGCTGCGAAATACTCTGCCAATACAGCAGCGTTGGTATTAGAGTCATCACCACCGATAATTACGATAGCGGTAATACCGTGCTTCTTGCAAACCTCAGCAACGATAGCAAACTGTTCTTCGGTTTCAAGCTTGGTTCTGCCGGAACCGATAATGTCAAAACCGCCGGTATTGCGGTACTGATTGATATATTCATCATCAAAAATAATATAATCGTCTTCCAAAAGACCGCTGGGGCCGCCCTTGAAACCGTAAAGAACATTGTTCTTATCGGTTGCCTTCAAAGCATCGTACAAGCCGCAGATAACATTGTGTCCGCCGGGTGCCTGACCACCGGAAAGAATAACACCAACAACCTGTTTTTTAGCAACAGAGGTGTTGTTACCTTTTTCAAAGGTGATTTCGTTTTTACCATAGGTGTTGGGGAACAAGGCCTGGATCTTTTCCTGGTCTGCAACACTTTCGGTAGGATTGCCGTTCTTTACGCAGATTTCGGAAATACCGTTTCTGAGCATGCCGGGCAATTTGGGGGCATACTGGTATCTTGCAGTCTGAAGAGGTGAAAGTTTCATTTAAATGA
>JAZSDB010000089.1:0-1647 GCA_045530975.1 Eubacteriales bacterium | reverse complement strand
CTTCTTTGCGGTCACTACGAGGGTATAGATGAGCGCATTATCGAGCTGGAGGTAGATGAAGAGCTGTCGGTGGGCAATTATGTCCTTACCGGCGGTGAATTGCCTGCCGCCATTGTGGTGGACAGCGTTTCCCGTCTTATCGACGGTGTTTTGCCCTCCCCCGATTGCTACAACGAGGAAAGTCTGCAAAACGGCTTGCTGGAGCATCCTCAATATACCCGCCCCCGTGTTTTTGAGGGGCTGGAGGTGCCCGAGGTGCTCATAAACGGCGACCACGCAAAGCAGCGTCGCTGGAAAGAAGAACAAAGCTTGATCCGAACCCGCAATAAGCGTCCGGATCTGTTGGAGAATAAAGATGAACAGAGCGAGGAGAAAAAATAATAAGCGTGGCAGAATGAAACGGCTCATTAATGAGAGCTTCTTTTTGTCGTGCACCCGTTTTCTTTCTTCTCGCGTGGTTCGTTTTTTTGAAACCGGATTGGCTTCACCGCTGTTGACCTCTGTTAAGAAGACAGACCGCTTTTTCAGCGATAAGCTTGGTCCTCTCTTCCAAAAAATCGACCTGCGCAAGAGCTTTTTGTTACCCCTCTGTAAATCCTTTTCCTCTTGGTTTTCCCGCAATAAGGCGGTGCGTAAGATAAATTCCGCAAGGGAATCCTTTTTTAATCTTACAATGCGCTCTGTGGGTATATTCCTTTTTGTATTTGCAATTTATACTGCGGGAACCTTTGCCGTGAAAAGATATATCTCTACCAGCTTGGATTTGGGTGTTGCCAATACCGATGCGGTAATCGTGGCGGCAATCACCATGCTGGTGGGACTGCTTTTAATGCTCTTTGGCGATAAAAGCGTTTTATCCACCCTCAGTACGGGCAGGATAACCGGTAATTTGCTGGAATCCTATTTGGGTGTAAACGGCTCCTGTCTGGTTACTCTTCCTCAAAAGGGAAATAAAACCTCGGTGGCGGGCGCAGTGCTTTTCGGCACGGTTTTGGGTGCTCTCACCCTGCTTTACGACCCATTGAATATCCTTATAGGGTTGATTGTGGCCATTTTGGGAATAACGGTATTGAATATGCCCGAATTCGGTCTGCTGCTTGCCGCATCTACCTTCACCTTCTTCCCTGTAAGGTGGATAGAGCTTATTCTGCTTGTCACCCTTGCATCCTATCTGTTCAAGTGTGTGAGATTAAAGAGAAATCTCTATTTCGGCACCGCAGATATAATTGTGCTTTTGCTGTTTTTCTGTGTGTATATCCTTTACGGCATTAAAGACGGGTTAAGCCATAGCGAGAAGGACCTGCTTTTGTTTACCTCTCTCTATTTTGCGGTAAAGAATCTTATTTGCAGTGAGCGGTTGTTAAAGCAAACCTTCAATGCCCTTTGCGGCGGTCTTCGTGTGGGAATGGCTCTCTATATTTTAAGCGAGTTTTCTATGTATATCTACCACGATAACCTTCGTATGGCGGCAAATTGGCTCACCTCAAGCACATTAAGTGTGGATATGCTTATGGTAATGTCGGCGGTAACCTTGCCCTTTGCCTTTACAAAAATCTCATCGGACAGCCGTCGCTCACAGCTTCATACAGTGCTGTTGGCAGTGGCCTGTGCCGTGGTTGTAGATAGCTTTATTTTCTACGCTCTGGC
>JAZSDB010000098.1:0-6142 GCA_045530975.1 Eubacteriales bacterium | reverse complement strand
AGCCCATGCCTATAATACTGCCTACACCTACCGTTCCTCCCAAAGCTGTGGCGATGGAGGACAGCGGTGATATTCCGCCTTCCTTCGGCTTTTTCAGGGAAAGGGAAAGCGTTTTTGCGGTGGAAATAACTGTTTTAGGGTAAAAAAAGCGGGTTTTTAAGCTGAAATATATTCCAAAGACAAGCAAAACCGCCAGGGTAGGAAAGCCCCAAACCAAATCTTTTAGGGCGGTCATCTTTGTGTTACCTCCTTTGTTGACAAGGACTTGATTTTGTGCTATAATTCTTTTATTAAGAACCAAAATTGTATTAATGAGGTGGCTGTTTTGGCAGACAAGTATTTCAAGACCGCATTCAAGGGATATGAATGTGACGCCGTGGATGAATTTATCACTCAGTTGAGTGATACCTATGCAAGCAATACCAAAAGCTTGGAGGAGCAGATAAAAGCTCTTCAATCCGAAAATCAGCAGTTGAAATCCGAGCTTACCGAGGCCAGAGCTCAGGCCGAGGAGGCAGCAGAGGCACACCGTGTTGAATTGGAGTCGGTGCAGACTGTATATGATGCTCTCTGCGCAGAAATCGGCGAGAAAATGGTGACTGCGGATAAGCGTGCTGCCGAAATTGTGAAGAATGCGGAAAAGGAAGCTGAGCTTGTTTCCACCACCGCACGTCAAAAGGGCGAAAACGAGGCAAAGGCAATCCGTGCGCAGGCCGAAGAGGAAGCGGCAAGAATGATAGAGGAAACCCGCCGTAAGTGTGAGGGTCTGTTTGCCGCCGCAGAGGAGTTCCGCAAAAGACAGGATGAAATGAGCCGCTCGATGACCGAAACAGAAAAGCGTTTTGGCGATGCATTGAACCGTTTGCGCGAAGGTATTTCCGAAGGAGTAGAATAAATGGCACTTACCCCAAGAGAATTTTTTGCAGATAAAAATATACGTAAGCAGGCAATAGCCGATTTGGCAGAGCTTGTTGCTATCCCCTCCGTTGCAGGGGACAGAGAGGGTATTTATCCCTACGGCAAGCAGTGCGCCGCTGCCTTGGACAAGGCGGCCGCCATTGCCGAGAAATACGGTTTTGTCGTTGAAAATCACGATTATCACTGCTTGAGCATTATTCACGGTGATAAGGAAAAAGAGGTTGGCATTGTTGTCCATCTGGATGTTGTACCTGCAGGTGACGGCTGGTTGTATGATCCCTTTACCTTGACAGTGCAGGACAATCTGCTTATAGGCAGAGGCGCCAATGATGACAAGGGCCCCTTTATTCAGTCCCTTTATACCTTGCGTTATTTCAAGGAAAATAATATAGAGCTGCCCTTTACCGTGCGTATTATTTGCGGTAGCGACGAAGAGGTGGGAAGCACCGATTTGGAGCATTATCTCACCGTGCGTAAGCCACCGGTATTCTCCTTTACTCCCGATGCCGAATTTCCCGTTTGTATAGGCGAGAAGAGCATTCTTTCTTTGGATGTGGTTTTGGGTGACCTGCCTCCTGCCATAAAGGATATTAAGGGCGGTACCGTAAGCAACGCTGTTCCCGGAAAAGCTACGGCTATTGTGGAAACCGATAAAGAGCTTGTGGGCAGTGACAGCATTGCGGTAACCAAAACAGAGCAGGGCCTTTGCATAGAGGCAACCGGTAAAACCAGCCATGCGGCTATGCCCGAGGGCGGTGTAAGCGCCATCAATTTATTGGTAAGCTATCTCATCGATAACGGTCTGACCGACGGTTACGAATATTTCACCTTACTTAAAAATGCCACCGGTGAATATCTGGGTAAAACTCTCGGTATTGCCGCCGAAAACAAGGATTTCGGTTATGTGACCTGCGTTGGCGGTGTCCTTTCCGTAAAAGATGGCAAGCCGGTGCAGAATTTCAATATCCGCCACCTGCCCGAAACCGATTACAGCGATGTGGTATCGGCGGTGGAAAAGGCGGTTTCTCCCTTTGGTGCGAGCGTAAATATGCTTATGGAATCCAAGGGCTATTACGTTTCTGCAGATGATAAAAAAATTCAATCCCTTACCAAGGCCTGCAGTGATGTTATGGGCATAGATTGCACACCCTTTACCATAGGCGGCGGCACTTATGCACGCTGGATGCCCAATACGGTTGCATTCGGTACATTGATGGACAGTGAAAGAGCTTACCTCGGCGGCGACCGCGGCGGCGCTCATCAGTGTGATGAATATATCAGTATGACCGAATTTTTCTCGGGTATGGAAATCTATTCTCTGGGATTGGGTAACCTTTCCGAAATATTGTAATAATCTATTTCAAAGGGGATTTCCTTTGCAATATCGTATTTTATAACGGCGTTTGCCCTCAAAAGGCAGACGCCTTTTTCTTTATCCTCGGTAAATTGGCTGTCACATTTTAAAATTTCGCTGTCCAGCTCGGAAAGAAATCCCTCAAGGGCATCCTCGGAAATAATTTTGGCTTCCTCGCAGGTGATGTCTGCCGTAACGGGGATATATTCCGTATATACCGTGCGGAACATCCTTACGGGAAGACGGATAAAGCCAAAAAGCGATATATCCTTCATTGCGGATATGCCGTCGAAATATTCATAGGAGCAATAATCGGAAAAAAGCTTGGGCATCCTTGCTCCCAGAATATAAAAGGTGCGCTTGATTTCACTTCTTCCCGTGTATTGCTTTGTAATACGGCTCAGCGGTATTTCAAGATTATAGCTTTCCTCTACCGCCGCATAGACAATTCCACGGGCGTGGGTGGGGTGAAAGGAGCCGTTTTTTCCTTCTATAAAGGAATTTATAAGCAGCTGTCCCTTGTGTACCGCATCCCCTTCCCTTACCTCGGGTTGGCCGTCGGCGGCATCTATATCCAAAATCACTCCGTCTCGGGCGGCAACCACATTGTAAAATCCGCTTGCGTTCACAATTTCGGGCGGGAAGGAGTTTTCGAGCACCGAAATGCTGAGATAGGTGCCGTTTATGCTTATTGCCGCAGAGGAGATTTTTTCGTATCGGGAAAGCAAAATATTGGCATCCCGATGGACATCTATATCGGGAATGTAGCTTCCTACCCTTATTCCGCAATCCTCAAGGGCTTTTTCTATTTCGGAGGAGGGAATGCTTTTGTTGCCCTCTATGTTTATCTGCCATACAAAGAGCTGTGAATAAAAAAGCAGAAAAAGTCCCGTTAAAAATCCGAGAATAAGCCCGTATCTCTTGCGGTAGCGGGCGGCGAGAAAGGGGAGCCCCTTTTTTGCGGAAAGGGTTAATTCTATCCCCTGCGCTTCGGCGGCCTTTGCAATATCCTCGGCAGTAAAAATCGAGGCACCGAAAAGGATTTTGTCCTCAATACACCGTGTATTCCAGAATTTCAGTCCTTTTTCGGACAGCAGATTTGCCAGGGCGGGAAAACGGTGGGCGGATACACAAAAAACATATTCTCCGAAAATATAGTGAAAGGGTTTATATAAATTCCACACGGTCTATCCGCCCCTCTATTGCAATATGTCTTTCGCTTAAATGCTTTAATGCCAGATTCTCACCGTAAACGGCAATTCCGTTTTTATCCTTTGCAAGGCGTATTTCGGTGGGGGAATATACTAAAATTCTGCTGTATCCCTCGGCCAGAAGAAGCTCTCGGCCCCTCAGCTCCACAAATTCACTTATGCTTTTTTCGGTAAAATCAAAAAACTGCTTCATAATTTCTGTCACCGATTAAATATACTGCTCTCGGAGTGATTTTATGAAAGAGAAAAGGATTTTTTCGCTGCTTTTCTATCTTTGCGCCTTGGGTGTATTTGTCTGTCTGCTTGTTCACGGAGAATATGTTTCCGAACCCACAAGAGAGGCACTGTCCTTTTGCGGAAATGTGCTTATCCCGTCCCTTTTTGTTTATATGGTGCTTTCCGCAATAATTATGGAATGGTCGGTGGTGCAAAAAATCGGCTCGGCTTTGGGCTATGGCGCTATGCTTCTTGCCGTTGGAACCTTGTGCGGTGCGCCGGTGGGAGCAAAGCGGGCGGTGGATTTGTATAAGAGAGGGGAGATTGGGAAAAGGCAGGCGGAATATTATACAACCTTTACAAATAATGCAGGCGTGTCCTTTGTGGTTGGCTATGCGGGAAAAAAACTTTTGAACAGCGTGGGCTTGGGGTTGAAATTGTTTTCTTTCCAGCTGGTGTCCTCCCTGATTGTGGCGGCGGTGATGAAGAGAATTATGTTCGGAGACAAAAAAATACCGCCCTCGGGGAGCTTTTCCTGCCGAAGACGGGGCTTGGCGGAAATAATTTCCGATAGCGGAACATCTATGCTTAATATATGTGCCTGTGCCGTGTTTTTCACGGTAATCTCGGGTGCGGTGGCGCAAATTCTGGATTTGCCGCCCCTTTATAGAGTGCTTCTGTCATCGGTGTTGGAGTTTTCCTCGGGCATTTCTGCCGCCTCTTCACTGGTGCACGGACGGTTTGTTATAACCGCCTTTGCTATCGGATTTACGGGTTGCTCGGTGGCTATGCAGGTTAAAATGCTTTTAACCGACGACCTGTCAATTGGGCCCTATCTTACGGGTAAAATCCTTTCCTGCGCAATAATGACGGCGCTGGCATTTATTTTCGGTTGACAAAAAGAGAAAAAAATAGTAAAATGTATAAAAATGCAAGAAATCAACGAAAAGGGCCGTGGCTATGAAATCCAAAAATCAGGATATTGAAAAGATTTGCGCCTATTGTGAGGAATCGGTTGTTATTTGTGAATCCGATATGTGTATCTGCCGTCACGAGGGTGCGGTAAAGGCAAGCGGAAGCTGCCGTAAGTTCAAGGCGGATTTGCTGAAATTGGCGCCTGTGCCTCGTAAGCTTCCCGATGAGGATACCGTGTTTTTCGATATATAACAAAAGAAAAAGGAACCGTCAAGGTTCCTTTTTTGCTTAAGCTTCTTTTGTATCCTCGGCCTGAATACGGAATTTTCCGTCATCATCCTTTTTCACCTTTATAGAGGTGTATTTGGTTCTGACAATACTGCCATCGGCGGCTTTCAGGTCAAAGGCAATTATGGTTTCACCCTCCTTTAAGGGCTTAAAGGCAAAGGTTTCATAGGTGACGGAAAGCTTTTTTGTGGTTTTGGTTTCGGAATTTGAAAGATATTCCTCCAAAACGCCCTCCTCGGTAAAAGTATAGCTCCAGTTTCCGTCGAGGTTATCCTCTGCCGTGGCATAAAAGCTTATAAGGTCGGTTCTTTCCTCGCTTTGACGGTTTTCGAAGATGCGCCACTCCACATCGCAAACATATTCCAGCTTTTCGCCGCAGGATGCAAGCAGGGGCAGGATGAACAGTAGTGCGAAAATCAGGGCAAAAAATCTTTTCATATCGGTCACCTGTTTTATGGTTTTTTATTATTGTACCACAAAAAACGGAAAATGCAAAGCTTTTATAAAAATCCATTGAAAAAGCGGCAGCAAAGAAACGGTAAAGAATGGCGAAAATATAACAAGGAGAAGGAGATAATTTGCCGTTTCTTATTGATTTATGTTTTTGAATGTGTTAAAATTTACGGGTGTGAAATAATGCAAAAGAGAGGTAAAAAGAATAATGAATCTTCTTGAAGTATTCGGTAATGTCTTGAATCTCGATTGGAAGATGGCCGTTATGTGGGTCATCGGCGGTATTCTTATATATCTTGCAATTAAAAAAGATATGGAACCCACCCTTCTTCTTCCTATCGGATTCGGCGCAATCCTTGTAAACCTGCCTTTTTCCGGTGCAGTCGAAAGAATAGTGGAAGGTGTTTTCCACGAAGGCCCCTTGAGCACCCTTTATAATGCAGGTATTGCCAATGAGCTTTTCCCGCTTATACTCTTTATCGGCATAGGTGCAATGATAGACTTTGGCCCCCTTCTTTCCAACCCCAAGCTTATGCTTTTCGGTGCCGCCGCTCAGTTCGGTATCTTCTTTACCCTGTGCACCGCTTCTATGTTCTTTGTGGATAAGGACGCTGCCTCCATCGCTATTATCGGTGCGGCTGACGGTCCTACCTCCATTGTAGTTGCTCAGGCATTGAATTCCAATTATATCGGCGCAATAATGGTTGCGGCTTATTCCTATATGGCTCCCGTGCCTATTATCCAGCCCCCCGTTATCAAGCTCCTCACCACAAAAAAAGAACGTATG
>JAZSDB010000063.1:0-8913 GCA_045530975.1 Eubacteriales bacterium | reverse complement strand
AATTGAGAGAATAGGTATAGGCAAAGGCGCTGTCGCCGATGGTTTCCAATCCCTCGGAAAGGATAAGCTCCGACAGATTGTGACAATGGGAGAAGGCACCTTCTTCGATGGTCTTTACGGTTGCGGGGATGGTGATGCTTTCAAGGCCGGAGGAAGCAAAGGCGTGGCGGCCGATGGTGGTGATATTTGCGGGAATTTCAATGGAAGTAAGGGCAACATCATAGGCAAATACAAAGGGCTCGATGCGGGAAATGCCTGTGGGGATGTTAACCTTTGAAAGCTTTTTGCTGGCGCTGAAGGCATATTCCTCCAGAACAAGAAGGCCGTCGGGAAGAGATACGCTTGTAAGCTCTCTGCAGTTGGCGAAGGCATATTGGCCTACCTCGGAACAGCTTTCGGGAAGCTTTACGGAGGTAATGTTATTGTTGTAGCTGAATGCAAAATCGTCTATTCTGTAAACTATCAGCTCATTTACCCTGTCGGGAATAACCAAATCTCCCGAAAGCTTGTCGGAAACATCAAGAATGGATGCTTTTCCGCTTACAACTCTGTAAATGTAATCGCCGCTGATTATGGAAGAGAGGAAAATTGTGGGATTATCGATTCCGCACCAGTTATCATTCCAGTAAACCGAGATTTCGTCTGCCTGAATCATAATCTTCTGCAAGGGAGTGTTGCGGAAAACATTGTAGCCCATTTCCTCTACATTTTCGGGAATATATATTCTTTTAAGAGATACGCACACCGAGAAGGCACCTTCGTCGATTTCGGTAAGGTTAGCACCAATATCCACGCTGTTAAGGTAAATACATTCGGAAAAGGCATATTTGCCGATGGTTTTTAAGCTTTCGGGGAGAACAAGCTCCTTAATGCCGTCGCAGGCCCTAAAGGCGTAATCGCCGATGGTTTCAAGTCCCTCGGGAAGTACGGGAGTGAAGGAGCAGCAGTTTTCAAAGGCATAGCTTCCGATGGTCTTCAAAGCGGAGGGAAGGTTTAATTCCTTTATTGCGTCACAGCCGGAAAAGGCGCTGTCGCCGATGGAGGTTACGGTTTCGGGAATCTTTACGGAGGTAATGCTCTTGTTGCCTTCAAAGCATCCGGGGCCTATGGATGTTACGGGGTTTCCGCCCAGTGTCTCGGGAAGTATTACATCGCCTGCCAAATCGGAAGAAGCTTCCACTATGGAGGCCTGTTCATTTAATACGGAATAGATGTAATCGCCCTCGGTTTTGGCATTCCAATAAACCTTGGCATCACATCCGATCAGCCAATTATCACTCCAGCCCTCGGGCTTTTCGTCCATATTGCAATGGATTTTTTCAAGGCCCACTGCGTAGAAAATATAATCGCCTACGGTGGTGAGAGCAGGGTTGAGAGTGATTTCGGTGAAGGTAAATCCGCACCAGCCGAAGGCAGAGGTGCCTATGGATTGAATACCCTCGGGGAGAGAAATATTAGCAAGGGAGGTGCAGTTATCGAAGGCATAGTTGCCGATGGACTTCAATCCCTGAGGAAGATTGATTTCTTTGAGCGCAGAGCAATATCTGAACACCTCGCTGCCGATGGAAAGCAGGCCCGAGGGCAGAGAAACGCTTTCCAGCGCAAGGCAGTAATTGAAGGTATCGGTGTCCAGCGAGGTAACGCCTGCGGGAACAGTTATGCTTTTCAGCTTTTTACAGAAGGAAAAGCAGGTTCTTCCGATAGCGGTTATTTTGTCGTGAAGGACGATTTCCTCCAGCGATTCACAGAAATAGAAGGTAGAGTCCTGCAGCTCGGTAACGCTTTCGGGGATATTTATGTCAGCAAGTGCGCTGCAGTAGGAAAAGCCATTGGAGCCGATTTCGGTAACCGTGGAGGGAAGCTTTACGGAAACGAGGCCCTTGCAATTATTAAAGGCGTACTGGCCGATTTGGGTTACGCCCTCGGGAATTTCCACCGAGGTAATATCATTTCTGCCGGAAAAGGCGTAGGAGGCGATTTTCGTAACGGCATATCCGTCCAGAGCGGCAGGAATTACCACATTGCCGGTAATTTCCTCGGAAATGGTTTCAATACAGGCCTTATCACCTATCAGTGTGTAGGTATAGCCGCCGGATACGTATTCCTCGGCAAAGGCGAAAAGGGGAAAAGCGGAAAGGCAGATTGCGATAAGTGTTAAAATCGAAATGGCTTTTTTCATTCTTGTTCCTCCTTGCTTTTATCATACAACATATATTTTTATGCAATCATTTTAAACCCTTTCGCCAAAAATGTCAATACGGGCAAAAAGAAAGAGAAGGTCCGTAGCGAACCTTCTCTTATTATGCTTTTATACCGATTAAAGAGCTGCGGAAATGATGGTAGCGAAATCGGGAGCTTTGAGAGAAGCACCGCCGATAAGACCGCCGTCAACATTTTCCTTGGAAAGGAGCTCATCGCAGTTCTTGGCGTTCATAGAACCGCCGTACTGGATGGTGGTTGCCTTAGCAACGCAATCGCTGTAAAGACCTGCAACAACATTACGGATAATGCCGCAAACCTCGTCTGCCTGATCGGAGGTAGCGGTTTTGCCGGTACCGATAGCCCAAACGGGTTCGTAAGCGATGATGATGTTAGCCATCTGCTCAGCGGAAACGCCCATAAGAGCGATCTTGGTCTGCATAGCAACGATTTCACCGGTGATGCCCTGTTCGCGTTCTTCGAGAAGCTCGCCAACACAGAGAATAACCTTAAGTCCTGCTTCGAGAGCAGCGAGAACACGCTTATTAACGGTAACATCGGTTTCGCCGAAGTACTGTCTGCGTTCGCTGTGGCCGATAATTACATACTTAACACCGCATGCAACCAGCATATCTGCGGAGATTTCGCCGGTGTATGCACCGCTCTTTTCCCAGTGACAGTTTTCAGCACCGATTTCGATGGGGCTGCCTGCAGCTGCCTTAACAGCGGCATCGATGTCAACATAGGGTACGCAAGCGATAATGCCGCAGCCGGAGGTGTCCTTGCCTGCCAATTCTGCCTTGATAGCTTCGATAAGCTCAACAGCTTCTGCAGGAGTCTTGTTCATCTTCCAGTTGCCGGCGATGATAGCTTTTCTGAATTCCTTGTTCATAATATATTCATCCTTTTGTAATACTTATTTAAAACACAAACTAAATATAATTGAATTCTATAAAAATCGGGGACAGGTGCCTCGATTTTTATACCGCTGATGGATGAAAGTTCGGACAAGCCAGAAGGGCGCGCACGAACTTTGCGCGAGCGAACATCCATCTCAAAAACCGATTGAAAACCGCGTGTTTTCAATCGAACGAAAACCGATTATTTATCGGACATTGCAGCAATGCCGGGGAGCTCCTTGCCTTCGAGGTATTCGAGGGAAGCGCCGCCGCCGGTGGAGATGTGGCTCATCTTGTCACCGAAGCCGAGAATGTTAACTGCTGCAGCAGAGTCGCCGCCGCCGATGATGGTGGTAGCATCGGTTTCTGCAAGTGCCTTAGCAACAGCGATAGTGCCTTCTGCGAAGGTGGGGTTTTCGAAAACGCCCATAGGTCCGTTCCAAACAACGGTTTTTGCCTTCTTAACCTTGCTTGCGAAGAGCTCACGGGTCTTGGGACCGATATCCAAGCTCTGCATATCAGCAGGGATTTCGTCAACAGAAACTGCGGTAGCGTCAACAGGAGCATCGATAGGGCTGGGGAAGTCCTTGGTAATCATGCAGTCAACGGGGAGGAGGATTTCCACGCCGTTTGCCTTTGCACGTTCAAGCATTTCCTTGCAGTATTCGATTTTTTCGTCATCTACAAGAGAGGTACCAACCTCTTTGCCCTGAGCTTTAAGGAAGGTGTATGCCATACCGCCGCCGATGATAAGAGCATCTGCCTTGGTAAGGAGGTTTTCAATAACAGCAAGCTTGTCTGCAACCTTTGCGCCGCCGAGGATGGTAACGAAAGGTCTTACGGGGTTGTTAACAGCATCGCCGAGGAACTTAATTTCCTTGGACATAAGGAAGCCGTTAGCAGATTCTTCAACAAAGGAAGCAACACCAACGGTAGAGCAGTGAGCTCTGTGTGCTGCGCCGAATGCATCGTTTACGAAGATATCGCAGAGTGAAGCCAATTCGTTGGAGAATGCTTCGCCGTTCTTGGTTTCTTCGGGACGGTAGCGGGTGTTCTGAAGAAGAACAACATCGCCGTTTTCCATTTCAGCAACTGCCTTTTTAGCATTTTCGCCTACAACGCAATCGTCAGCGGCAAAAACAACATCAATACCGAGCTTTTCGGAAAGACGTGCAGCTACGGGAGCCAAAGAAAATTCGGGCTTGGGTTCTCCCTTGGGCTTGCCAAGGTGGGAGCAAAGGATTACTTTTGCGCCTTTATCCAAAAGGCATTCGATGGTGGGAAGAGCGGCAACGATACGGTTTTCATCGGTGATCACGCCGTTCTTAAGGGGAACGTTGAAATCGCAGCGGACAAGAACACGCTTGCCTGCAACCTGAAGGTCTTCAACAGACTTTTTTACGTTCATTTTGGTTTCTCCTCATAAATTATATATTTTAAATTAAAATCCAATCTATTATATACCAAAATATCCCATAAATCAAGGGCTTAGGTAAAATTCTTGGCGTTAAAATCCTCAAAGTTTTTCACGGCAAGATTTATGGAATTTGAAAGGTCGGAGCCGAATTCGAAATACTCACGAATTGCAGAGGTGGAGCCCTTTCTGAAATGACGGTGAGTGCTGTCGAAAACGTTGCCGAAATCAAAGGTTGCGGAGGCACAAATGGTTTTGAACATATATGCCTCGGAATTGTTGTGGAAGAAATCGGTAATATAATTTGCCACGAAGGCATCCTCCACCGTTTCCCCGCCTATTGCACATTGAGCGCTCAGCACATAAGAAACAAATTTACGGCCGTTTTCGCTGTTGTCGGCCACCGTGGCAGGCACCGAAAGCACACGGGCGTCTGCATCGGTCAGACAGTAATATCTCTCCTGCTCGGCATTTTTCTTGGGCAGCGGCAAAAATCCGTATTCTGTACCCTTTTTGATGTTGGTTGTGCTTCTTAAATTATGAATATATGAAAGGGTGTTGCAGAAAAATACCAGTCTTCCCTTTTCAAAGGCCTTCAATGCCGTGTCACCCTCAAAGGGATATCTTCCCTTTGTGTCGAAATACTTTTTCAGCCCCTTGGCATTATCCTCCAGCTCCTGTGCGGACGCCGAATATCCCACGGGGGTTTTGTAGGTATCGCCGATAATCTTATATCCCGCAGATGCCCACATTACCAAAGGATAGGTGGTTTTCATCTTGGAATCATCGTATTTTTCGGAAAAGGCAGCATAGGCAAACACATCGTTATCTATATCCGATATGGATTTGTCAAAAACATCCGATGCGGCCTTGCTCATTTCCATAAATTTATCCCAGGTCCACTGCCCTTTCATTACAAGAGCTTCGGGGTCCTCGCATCCCGCCTTTGTCAGCAGTTCTCGGTTATAGAACATCGCATAGGTGTCCTCGTAATAGAGGGCGGTTACATCCGGCAGGAGATACAATGTGCTGTTTGTTGCCAGAGCGGTAGAGCTTGTGCTGTCAAAATAGGAGCTCTTTACATCGAAGCCGGGGAGAGTGTTAAGGTCGGTCAAAAGCCCCGAAAGAGCAAGATTGGCCGAGATTTTGCCCGAAATTGCCAACAAATCGCAATATTCCGCTCCGCTTTCTATGGCGGCTTTCAGCTCAGAGGAAACCTTTTTGGGGTCTACCTGCTTGGAAACCACCAATGCGCCGTATTTTTCCAAAAGAAAGTCATTGCGCTTGCGGACGGCACCGTTTATAACTCCCGCATCGGTTTCATCGGATACAAATACTGACGGTTCATCGGTAAATACCGTGAATTCTCGCTCGGGCATAGCGGGAGAATCCTCCCCCGATTCCTCGGAATAATCCAGTGTTGGCAAGGAGTTTTCCAGCTTTTCGTATATATCACCGCTGTTGTCGGAAGGGGTGCTTGTATATTCATCGTCGTAGGTTACGTTGGCACAGGCGGTTACAAGCAGCATTACCGTAATCAGTACCATTACCCATAGTCTTTTCATAAATTACATCTCCGATGTTTCACGTGGAACAAAACAGAAATGTTTCACGTGAAACAAAATTATAAAGGTTTTACTATCGGGTGTTCTCCCTTTACATATTCCTTCAAGGCGAATTCATATTCCTTGCCGATAACAAGTCCTGTTTTCTTTGCATCTTCTGCGGAAACTGCCGCACGGCATCCGCAAAGCAAAAATACTATCGCTTCCCCGTTATCAAGGATTTCCGCAGGGAAGCCCGCAAAACGTTCCTCGGGATGGGCCGCAACATATTCCTGCGCCTTTGCGGTGGCAAAAGCACGACGGGCATCAAAAGCATATTTGTGGGCGTGGTTTGCCTCTTTTACAAATTCGGCAACCGTTCTTCTGAGCTTGTTAAGGTTAAGATTGTGGGCTCCGCCTGCGGAAACATAGGTTTTTATGGTGCGCAGAGCCAAAAGGTCGCTGTAAGATGTGGCGGGACGGAAAATCGAAACAACGTGGTCTTTACCATAAAGCACGTTATTCACCGGCTTGTCCGAGAAGTGAGCGCAGGGCAGACCTTCGTTGAGGCAGAGGCATATATAATTAAAGTAGGAAGAGCCCTTTGCCTCCTCGATAATATGTACTGTGCGCTTAAGAGGATCCTTTTCATTGCACTTGTGTCCCAGAAGAGCGGCAAGATAATCCAAGGCCTTGTCTTCTATGGTATCCTGACCGATATAAACACAGGGAATTCCCTCTTTTGTCATCTTTTTACCGATGCAATCGGATACAAAGAAGCCGATTTCCCTTGCAACGGCGTGAATATCTATTTCGGGTGTGAAAGAATACGATTCTATATTGCCCTCCTTGTCGGTTTTATATTCTCTTGTGTAATAAAACCATTCGGGTGCGCCCTCTGTCAGACGTTTTTGCAAAAGCACTGCCGCAAGAGCATACATGGCAAATAAGGGCTCACGCATATTGCTGTATTTATTGCGGAGCATCATCAGTGCGCTGGTATCGGAGGTTTCGCTGAAAAGCTGTATTTCCTCGTAAATGCATTTCTTGGACTGGGAAATAATGCTTTCCTCCGCATCTATGGAAACAAGCTCGCCCTTGGAGTTGATGTCCAATAAAATGGACAATGCAAGCTTGTCGCCGGGGGAGGTCAGGTCGCAAAGGTCGGAAACGATAGTTTCGGGCAGCATTTCGCTGCGGTGCTGACCGTTATCCAGTGTTGCGCAACGCTTACGAGCTTCTGTATCCAGAGGAGAACCGTCAACAACATATTCGCAAACGTCGGTTACGTGAATACCCAGCTGCCAGCCGTCGCTTTGCTTGCTTATGGAAAAAGCGGTTTCGCAATGGTCGTTTGGAGTGTAGGCAAAGGAGAATACATTTTTACCCCTGAGGTCCGAACGGTAGGGCAAAAAGGATGCGGTTTTCATTCTTTTGGCTGTTGCCGCCTGCTCCATCGCCGCCTTGGAAAACTCTCCGCGGAAAATATTGTCGTAATTGCTCATAACCCACCTCTTGAACTGTAATATAATATTAATGTAATTTTACTCCTTATACATATCGATGTCAAGGTGCAATTTTTAAAGAATTTTTAGGGTAGACAAGTGAGTTCACAAAAAATTTACAATTGTCCCCGGGAATCTTTACTCTTCCAATGCCGTACTGCGGATATGTAGTATAACACCTCTTCCCTGCCCCCAACCCTTTGTGTAAATGGAGGGTTTCTGCGGGTTCAAACACTCTGACGTTTTCGTGCTTTATATTATAAGGAAACAAAGAAAAAGCCGAATATGCTGCTTTTGGATAATTATGTAAAATGAAATTGACCGAAAAGCATTGACATTTGGAGCTCAAAGGAGTATAATCGCAAGTTGGATAGATATTCACTAAAAATTTCACAACATAAAAGGAGCAAAAAACGTGAAAAGGACATTAGCACTCATTCTTTCGGTGATAATGGTGTTCGGTATGATCCCCATGTCACTGATAACAGCTCTCGCTCACGGCCCCGGCGTGGCGAATAACAACATTACAAACCAGTCCATCCACAATGCCCTTAACCAGGCAATTCCCGAAGTGGTGGCTGTCGACGGTGATTACCGTGACACCGCTTGGGATAAGGATAAATGGCTGCTGGCTGACAAGCGTTTGGGCGTTTGGGATGTAGAAGATCCCGTGGCAAACACTTTCAGCTATCAATATCAGCTTCGTGTTGACACCGAATACTTGTACGGTGTTTTCCGCATGAGCAATGCCTCTGCCAACGAGCTTACTGTTTGGCTTAACGACGGCAGCGAAAGCGGAAAGAGCACCGACAAGCTGGTTCTCACCCTCAATGGCTCTTCTGTAACCGCCACCACCATCAACGGTGTTGATATGGCTACTGCCGATCAGACTGCAGGCGCTTACGTTGCAGAGTCTTATCAGGTTGCAACCGGCACCGAAAACGGCGGTGTTATTGTTGAATTCAGAGTATTTCTCAAGACCTTTACCGAAAGCAACAACATCTCTCACTTTGTTTCGGTTAAGGTAGGCGAGGAATCTCTCTACTACCCCAAGGTGGCTCTCGAAGGCGAATCCTTCCCTGACAGCCCCATAGATGCTTGGCCCTCCAACGCTATCGCTATTGAAAAGAGCGATATCGAAAACGGCTACAGCGATAAGCACCTTCCCTCCGACATTACTGTCGACGGCAAGCTTAACGAGGTAGTTTGGACAGAGCTTACAGACTTCCGTACCGAAGGTAACACCTCTCACCAGCAGAAGGTGGAAATCCAAAACGGCATCTCTGCTCCTCTCAACGTGGTCTCTGTCGGCTACAGCACTCACTATACTACCAACGTTCCCGACCATAAGC
>JAZSDB010000018.1:0-5488 GCA_045530975.1 Eubacteriales bacterium | reverse complement strand
ATTAAACACAATAGTTTGTTCATACAATATTAAATTGACAATCAAATGTCGGTGTGGTAAAATTATTACAGTTGTTTCCCATTTGAAGAAAAAAGGTGAAAGATAATGAAATATTTTGTGACCGGTGTAGGCGGACAGCTTGGATATGATGTTGTAAATGAATTGATAAAAAGAGGGCACCATTGTGTCGGCTCTGATATTTTAGAAAGCTGCGAGAATATCCCTTGCGAATATTGCCGTCTGGATATTACAAATAAAGCCGCTGTGATTGAAGCTATAACCGAATATTCTCCCGATGTCGTAATTCATTGCGCAGCGTGGACCGCTGTTGATGCGGCCGAGGATTCTGAGAATAAAGAGAAGGTTTATGCGATTAATGTTGAAGGTAGTCGCAATATTGCAGTTGCTTGCAAACAAGCCGATTGCAAAATGGTATATATTTCTACCGATTATATTTTCGACGGTCAGGGAAGTGAGCCGTGGACGGCGGATTGCGAAAAGTACTCCCCGCAAAACTATTACGGCAAAACCAAGCTTGAGGGAGAATTGGCAATCAAGGCAGAATTGCAAAAATACTTCATAGTGAGGATTGCGTGGGTTTTCGGTAAAAACGGAAACAATTTTGTCAAAACTATGCTTAACCTTTCCAAAAGGTATTCTTCTCTCCGTGTGGTAAAGGACCAGATCGGAACTCCTACCTACACCTACGACCTTTCTCGTCTGCTTGTGGATATGAGCGAAACCGAAAAGTACGGCTGCTATAATGCTACAAATGAGGGTGGCTTTATCAGTTGGTACGATTTTGCGGTTGAAATCTTCCGTACTGCCAATGTGGATATGGAAGTGACTCCCGTGACCACGGCAGAGTACGGTCTTTCAAAGGCGGCACGCCCCTTTAACAGCCGTCTTGATAAAAGTAAGCTTGCAGAAAACGGATTTGCGCCCTTGCCTCATTGGCAGGATGCCCTTTCCAGATATATTAAGGAGATACAGTAATGGGTAATTTCAATTTTATCAAGACCGATATTGATGGTGTTATCATTGTGGAACCGAAGGTTTTCGGTGATGAGCGCGGTTATTTTATGGAAACCTATCAGGTGAACGAGTTTAAGAACGGCGGGATTCCTTCTGATTTTGTCCAGGACAATCAGTCCAAATCCCGTAAAGGTGTTCTTCGAGGCCTTCATTTCCAAAAGACCTTTCCTCAGGCAAAGCTTGTCCGTGTTATAAAGGGTGAGGTCTTTGACGTTGCTGTTGACATCAGAAAGGGAAGTGAAACCTACGGCAAGTGGGTTGGCGTTCATCTTTCCGATGAGAATAAGCGTCAGTTCTATATTCCTCGCGGTTTTGCGCACGGCTTCCTGGTGCTTTCCGAGGAGGCGGAATTCGTTTATAAGTGTGATGACTTTTATCATCCCGAGGACGAGGGTGGCATCTTGTGGAATGACGAAGATATAGCTATCCAATGGCCCCAAATTCAAGACGCCGATATTATGCTTTCCGAAAAGGATAAAAAACAGCCGAGATTCAAGGAGCTGAATTAATGAAGCAGGGTTTTTATATATTCTTTTATAAAAGAATCCCTATAGAATGGGTTTGTATTGTCCTTTCAACAATGGCATATTTTCTGTATTGCGCAAGATATTTCATCAAAAAGATGTTTGTATCTCACCGTAAGGTAACTATGGGTCTTGACAATGCACGAGCAATTGTGGAAGGATTGTATCCCAAAACCGAAACGCCCGCCGAAGCGGTCAACCTGCCTGTGGGTGATGTTGACCTCTCTGTAATAATGCCCATCTACAATTATGAGGACCTTATCGAGCAGACTATAGATGCGGCATTAAATCAAAAAACCAAATATAAATTCGAGCTTATACTTGTGGATGACGGCTCCAATCAACCTGCAAAGGATATTCTTGAAAAATACAAGAGCAATCCTTTGGTTAAGGTTATTCATCAGGAAAACGGCGGAATCGGTGTTGCACGTAATACAGGTCTGAATCATGCTTGCGGCAGATATTATATGTTTATTGATTGCGACGATATCGTTCATGATGATATTGTGGAAACCCTTATGTCCGTTGCCTTGGAAAAGGACCTTGATATGGTTATGTGCGGACATAATCTTTCAAAGCAGGCCGACGGTAAACTTCTTTCCGTAACCCCCAATATTTATCCCAAGTATAACCTTATGCGTTATAAGGACGGAGATTATCTCTGGAACTTCCCGGGGTTACCTTGGTGTAAGGTGTATAAACGGGAAATATTTGAAAAGGTACGCTTTCTTCCGGGTTATTGGTATGAGGACACAATAATTCATTTCCACGCCTTCCGCTTTGTGAAAAGCTTTGAGTACATACCCGAAGTGAAATATGAATATCGCTGGTATGAAAAGAATTTTTCCCATATACAAACAAAAGCCCCCGACAGAGCAGTACAGCGATATTGGATATTGGAGCGCAGCATAGAAGAAACCGAAAAAATGGGACTTCCTTGCGATGTGATATTTTACAAGCTGTTGTTACGCCATTTGGGATCCTATTATTACAATACCTTTTCCAATATGGCCCCCGATGCTGTTGATGCAATGTTTGTTCTCGGTGCTGCACTTTTGGAAAAGTATAAACCAAACGAAAAATACCATCTTCCTTATGCTCTTAAAGAAATCGAAAAAGCTTTGCTCAGCAAAGATATAGAGCAATGGAAATTGGCAACAACTATTCAGTGAATTTCAATAAAAAGACCGCAGTGTTTTTACTGCGGTCTTGATTTTTATATGTGCTTTTTAATAATAGCTTCAAAATCACAACGTCTGGATTCCATATCCTGAACAAGCTTCATTTGAGTCCTTGTTCTGTCAAGGTTTTGCCCTGCATAGTGTGTTCTGAAATAGGTGTCCCCTTCAAGATAATCGGTAAGGAATCTCATACCGCATTCCAAGGTCATCATAATCGCACCATCGTGCAACAGCTTGATTTCCTCGTCGGTAATGCTATCTTTCATTTCGGAAAGAAATCCGCTTACATATTCATCATAAAGCTCGGGCACACAGTAAACCTTATTAAGGTCTTTTTCGTCTTCTGCGGCACTGGAAGCACCAAAACGAATGCTGTCGCCGAAATCGTAAAGCATACTGCCGGGCATTACTGTATCGAGGTCTATAACACAGATGCCGCAACCGCTTGCGTTGTCGATCATTACGTTGTTGAGCTTTGTATCGTTGTGTGTAACACGTGTAGGAAGACGTCCGTCGGCCAACCGGTCGGTAATGGTGCTGCAAAATTCTTTTCTGGCAAGATAAAACTCAATTTCTGCTGCGCACTCTTCGGCACGGCCTGCCTTGTTTGCCTCTATTGCTTTTACCAAATTGTTAAAGCGAACAGGGGTGTTGTGGAAATCCTTTATTGTTTCAGATAACTGCTTTGCATCGAATTCTGCAAGAATGTTCTGAAATCTGCCAAATGCCTTTGCCGATTCCCCGAACATACCCGCTTTTTCTGCCTTGTTGTAGCAGGTAGCATCGGTAATAAAGAGATAGAGACGATAAAAACCGGTTTCATCGCTGTGGGCGTATTTGCCGTCAAGTGTTTTAATGAGAGTGAGTGTTTCCCGGTCTGCATCGCCATTGCCTTCGATGATCTTCTTGCGCAGAAATTCTGTAACAAGGGCAATGTTATTGATCAACCCATCGGGATCTTTGAAGATGTCGGTGTTAATGCGTTGAAGAATGTAATCTCTTCCACCTATGCGAACACGGTATGTAAGGTTAATGTGACCGTTGGGTATCTGTTCTATTTCGGTAACCTTTGCATCTGCAATAAACATACCGCAAACATTTGTGATAATAGTATTGTTTATTTCCATAAGTTCTCCGGATAAATACCATCTTGAATGGATTTTCTTATATAATTCACGACGGTTTCACGGTCCTCCTTGTAGGTTACACCGTACCATTGAGCATTTGTTTTCAGAACCTTTGCCGGTTTACCGCTTTCGCTTAAATACTGTTTAACTGCGGTAGGGAGGTAGTATTCCTTTTTCAGCTCATCTCCGCCGTTATTAAGAAACTCGCAAAATCCCTTTTGCGCATATGCAAAGAAGTCCTTGGGCAATCCCCAGCAGTTCATTGAAACAATGGTTTCCTCGGAAATGTCATTCCATTGTTCGTCTTCAAAATATGCGGTCTTGCCGTTGTCCAATCTCATTATTTTGGTGCGCTCGGTAATATCGGTAAGATTGTTTTCGCTGTCAACATCACATTGACCTCTCGAAACGGTACCATTTTCAGTGAGGGTGTTTTTCAGAACGAAGCCGGCCATGCATGCGGAGGCATCGGTGTGCTTGCTCATGTAATCGGCAATTAAAGCGAAACTCTCTCTTCCGTAAAAGTCATCGGCGTTAACTGCGGCAAAGGGACCATCGATAACATTGCGTGCGGCAAGCACTGCATGAGCGGTGCCCCACTGCTTGGTGCGTCCTTCGGGTACCGTATAGCCATCGGGTATGTCGTTTAAATCCTGAAAGCAATATTCTGTTTCAATGCTGGAGCCGATTCTGTTGCCAACGGTTTCTTTGAAAATTTCCAGATTTTCTTCCTTTATAACAAATACAACTTTTTTAAACCCTGCCTTCAGTGCATCGTAAACGGTATAATCCAAAATGAACTCTCCGTTGGGTCCAATGGGGTCCAATTGTTTTAAACCGCCGTACCTGCTTCCCATTCCGGCAGCCATAACAAGTAGCGTCATTGTTGCAATATCCTTTCAATTATTATATGTTATGAGTGCAGTTTACTATAAATGTTGAATTTTGTAAAGAGAAATGCAAAAAATAGTTGACAAGGTTAGACGCCAAATTTATAATAATGTTAAATATATACGATGTGGAGGGTAACACCTTATGTCTGAACTGAAAAAAGTAAAAGTCGGTGTAATAGGTTTGGGCAACCGCGGCTTCGGTTTGCTTCAGGCCTGCTTTATGCCTATGAGTCAACACGGTATTATAGAAGTAACTGCTGTGTGCGATTATTATGAGGACCGTGCGGAAGCAGGAGCGAAGGAAGTTGAAGAAAAAACAGGCAAGCGTCCTTTCTGCACTACCAATTGGCACGAGATTATTTCTTGCGATGAGGTTGAGGCTGTTTTGGTGCTCACCGCTTGGGAATCTCATGTTGAAATGTGCTTGGAATCTATGTATGCAGGCAAGCCCGTAGGTGTAGAGGTCGGCGGTGCCTACAGTATTGAGGATTGCTATCGCTTGGTTCGTGCTTATGAAGAAACCGGCGTTCATTGTATGATGCTCGAAAATTGCTGCTATGGCAGAAGAGAGCTGATGGTTCTGAATATGGTTCGTTCCGGCTTGTTTGGCGATGTGGTTCATTGCTCCGGCGGCTATATGCACGATCTCAGAGAAGAAATTGTAAACGGTGATATCATTCGTCACTACCGTCAGCGTAATTATCTCCTCCGCAACTGCGAAAACTATC
>JAZSDB010000140.1:0-2432 GCA_045530975.1 Eubacteriales bacterium | reverse complement strand
GATGACCTCTTTGCTCAGATTGAAAGCGGTATCAAGAACCTCAATATCATCATCAAGGCCGACGTTCAGGGCTCTGCCGAGGCAGTAAAGGCAAGCTTGGCAAAGCTTTCCAACGAAGAGGTGAAGGTTCACGTGCTCCACGCTGCCGCAGGCGGTATTACCGAAAGCGACGTTATGCTGGCAAATGCATCCAATGCGCTTATTGTCGGCTTTAACGTACGTCCCGATAAGAATGCTATCGATATGGCCGCAAGAGATAAGGTTGAAATCCGTACCTACCGTGTTATCTACGATTGTATCGAAGAAATCGAAGCGGCACTTAAGGGTATGCTTGCACCCAAGTACAGAGAAAATGTTATCGGCCACGCCGAGGTTCGTAATGCTATCCGTGTTCCCAACGTGGGCACCATCGCCGGCTCCTATGTTCAGGACGGTAAGATTACCAGAAACGCACAGGTTCGTGTTGTTCGTGACGGTATCGTTATTTACGAAGACAAAATCGCTTCCCTTAAACGCTTTAAGGACGATGCGAAGGAGGTTCTTTCTTCCTTTGAATGCGGTATCGGTCTTGAAAAGTTCAATGATATTAAGATCGGTGACATCCTCGAAGCATTTATTATGGAGGAGATTGAACGCTAATGGCGGGACACAGACAGGATAAGGTCAATAATGCGGTTTGCGCAGAAATGGCCGCAATTTTAAGAGAAGTTAAGGACCCGAGAGTTTCGGGCGCCTTTGTAAGCATAGTGGGGGCTCGTGTTGCCCCCGATATGAGCACTGCACAGATATATTACAGTGTTCTCGGCAGTGATGAGGGCGTGCAGAAGGGTTTGGTTTCGGCTACCGGATTTATCCGCAGTGAGCTGGCAAAGCGCTTGAATTTGCGCATAACCCCCAAGCTTACCTTTATCCGTGACAACAACACAGAGCGTGCAATGCACATTTCAAAGATTTTGAAGGACATTGAGGGCTGAACTATGATTTCAGTTAACCTAAAAGAAGCCGCCGCATTCCTTTCGGGCTGCGACGGCTGCCTCATATATTCACACGCCTCTCCCGACGGAGATACCATCGGCTCGGCTCTTGCCTTGGCGGAGATTTTACGCTCTATGGGTAAAAGGGCCTATGTATATTGCTCCGACGGCATTCCCGAAAAGCTTTCCTTTCTTCCCTATGAGGGGATTTTGGTTGATGAGGAGCTTGAGGGTTTAACGCCTATCAGCGTGGATGTGGCAAGCGAAAAGCTTTTGGGCAATACCAAAACCCGCCATTTCGAGCTTTCTGTGGACCATCACAAGGTAAATTCCGTGCCCTGCAATCGATTGCTCTGTATGGATGACCGTATTGCCTGCGGTGAGATAATCTTTATGCTTGCCGAGGAGCTGGGCGCTGTGATTACAAAAAGCATAGCCACCTCCCTTTATGCCGCTCTTTGCTCGGACAGCGGCGGCTTCAAGTACGAGGCCACCAAGCCCGAAACCTACATTATGGCGGCAAAATGTATAGAAGCAGGTGCCGATTTTGCAGAAATCAACCGTCTGCTCTTCGAAAGCAAAACTCCTGCTCAGGTGGCGCTTATAAAGACCGCATACAATAATCTGGAATTGCTTTGCGGAGGACAGTATGCCATTGTTGCCATCAGTCCCGAGGAAGTGGAATCCTGCAAGGCAAGTGAAAATGATTTTGATTGTATCAATTCCATTCCCCGAGAAATTGCAGGTGTGAAAGCATCGGCGGTTATCCGCAAAAAGGGCGGCTGTATAAAGGTTTCCCTTCGCTCCAACGACGATACCGATGTGGCGCTTCTGGCATCCCGATTCGGCGGTGGCGGACATATTCACGCCGCCGGCTTTTCCTTGGACTGTCCCTTCGGTGAAGCGGTAGAAGCGGTCAGAAAACTGTTTTCGGAGTGTGAAGCATGAGCGCACCCTGCGGAATTATAATTATTAACAAGCCCAAGGGCATTACCTCCCACAACTGCATTTCCAAGCTTCGCTACCTTTTGAAGGAGCGCAAAATCGGCCATTGCGGTACGCTGGACCCTATGGCAGAGGGCGTGTTGCCCATTATGATTGGCAATGCGGTAAAGGCCAGCGAATACCTTGTTGACCACGACAAGCGCTATTTTGCAGGCATAAAGCTGGGAATGACCACCGAAACAGAGGACATCACGGGAAAGGAGCCCAAATATTTCGAGGGTCCCCTGCCCTCCTTCGAGGAATTTGCTTCCGTGGCAAAATCCTTTGAGGGCGAGATAATGCAGATCCCTCCAATGTATTCCGCATTGAAGGTTGGCGGTGTGAAGCTTTACGACCTTGCCCGTGAGGGTATGGAGGTAGAGCGCAAGGCCCGAAAAGTGAATATTTATTCCTGCAATCCCATAGAAAGGGACGGCGAATATTTTCTGGATGTGGCCTGCTCCCGTGGGACCT
>JAZSDB010000215.1:0-1817 GCA_045530975.1 Eubacteriales bacterium | reverse complement strand
CGACTTTCTTCTTAGCGAAAGAGATTCCGCAACACCCATCGAGGTGGAATGCGAAGTCGAGCTTTCTCAGATAAGCGAGGGCGGTATAGACGAAATGCTCCGTCTGGAGCCCTTCGGTCTTTCCAATCCTCAGCCGGTGTTTGTTATCCGAAACGTTATGGTTAAGGATTTGGTTCCCCTTTCTCAGGGCAAGCACGTAAGATTCCGTGTGTGCGGTGTCGAAAAGGGCAGAAATTATTCATTAAACGCCATTTATTTCGGTGTTTCCCTTTCGGACTTCATCTGCTGTGAGGGTGATTATTGCGATATTGCCTTTACCGTTGATATGAACGAATATATGGGTAACCGTACCCCTCAGCTTTTTATAAAGGCAATCAAGCCCACCGAAGGGGATTTGGCGGTTATCGAGGAATGCAACCGCAATTATCAGTCCCTTGCAGACGGACAGGGCTATGAAAATTCTCAAAAGGATGTACCCGACCTGACGGATTTCCGTAATGTATTCCGTTACGTGCGCCGTGAAAGCGGTCACGAGGGCAGGAAGCTTTCACTTCTTTCCGCAGTGAAAGCTCTCAGAGAGGAATTCGAAATCGATGTTTCTCTTTGCAAATTTAAAATAATTCTCGAGGTTCTGTGTGAGCGGGGTCTTATTTCTCTCGATTACAGCTCCGCAGGAAATACGGTCTTTGTGAATACTGTGCCGTCTTCGGGTAAAATTAATATCGACGAATCGCCGTTATTACAAAAAATCAGAACAGCGGCGAAATAATAGGTAATAATAATGCTTAGACAAGCCGAATTGCTCTTTGCCCGCATAAAAGAAGCGGGTGTTTACGATTACGATAAAATATTAAAGGCCTATGAATACGCCGACCGCCTTCACGAGGGACAAAAGCGTATATCGGGCGAGGCATATATAGTTCATCCCATTTCTGTGGCCGAGGAGGTTTTGAACCTTCAGCTGGACACCGATTCTATCTGTGCGGCCTTTTTGCACGATACGGTGGAGGACTGCTCCGAAAGAATCAATCTTCAAGACATCAGAAAGGAATTCGGTAACGATGTTGCCGAAATCGTTGACGGTGTGACCAAGCTGGTTCATATCCCCTTTGAAACCAAGCAGGATGAAAGTATAGAAAACCTACGCAAAATGTTCCTTGCAATGAGCAAGGATTTGCGAGTTATCTTTATAAAGCTTGCCGACCGCCTGCACAATATGCGCACTCTTGCCGTGCGCTCCCCCGAAAAGCAGCGCTCCATTGCGCTGGAAACCATGCATGTTTATGCTCCGCTTGCGCACCGTTTGGGTATGCAAAAGATTAAGCAGGAGCTGGAAACTCTGGCCCTTTTCTATCTGGACCCCATCGGCTATAACGAGGTTTCCGAGGATATAAACAAGCGCTACGGTGAAAACAAGGACTTTCTCGATCAGGCAACCCAAAAGGTTTCCGAAAGCTTGAAATCCTATAATGTAAAATTCACCCTTTCGGGCCGTGTTAAAACCATTTACAGCATCTATAAAAAGATGTACAACCAAAGCAAAACCTTTGATGAGATATACGATTTTTATGCGGTTCGTATCATAGTTGATACCGAGTTGGATTGCTATGCCGCTTTGGGTATTATTCACGAGCAATTCAATTCCATTCCCGGTCGATTCAAGGACTATATCTCCACTCCCAAGCCCAATATGTACCGTTCTCTCCATACCACCGTTATCGGTAAGGAGGGTATCCCCTTTGAGGTACAGATAAGAACCTGGGAGATGCACCGTATTGCAGAATACGGTCTTGCCGCCCACTGGAAGTATAAGAGCG
>JAZSDB010000015.1:0-13596 GCA_045530975.1 Eubacteriales bacterium | reverse complement strand
ATTGAAGCGCTGAAGGCAATGACCAAAGCAAAATGCAAGGTATTGCGTGACGGCGAAATGAAGATTATCAACAGCGAAGAGCTGGTTGTGGGCGATGTAATTTTGCTTGAAGCGGGCGATGCGGTTCCTGCGGATGCACGTATTATTGAAGCGGCCTCTTTAAAGGTAGAAGAATCGGCACTTACCGGTGAATCTGTACCCAGCAACAAAAGCGCAGAGGTCCTTGCTGCCGAAAGCAACGGCGATGTCCCTCTCGGCGACAGAAGCAATATGCTGTACAACGGCACAACCGTGGTATATGGCAGAGGAAAGGCCGTAATCACCGCTACCGGTATGGATACCGAAATGGGCAAGATTGCCAAGGCCATTACCGATGCGGTAGATGAGAAAACTCCCTTACAGATAAAGCTTTCCCAATTAAGCCGTATCTTAACCTTTGCCGTTCTGGCCATCTGCGTATTGGTATTTATTATCAATCTGATTAGTGCCGACAAGATAAATGGCGGTGTTTTGCTTGACACCTTTATGGTAGCGGTTTCTTTGGCGGTTGCCGCAATACCCGAAGGGTTAAGTGCTGTTGTTACCATTGTTTTATCCATCGGTGTTTCCAAAATGGCCACTCAGAATGCCATCATACGTCAACTGACTGCGGTAGAAACACTGGGCTGTACTCAGATTATTTGCAGTGACAAAACCGGTACTCTTACACAGAACAAGATGACGGTTGTGGATACATTAAGTGGAAACAAAGAGCTCCTTTGCTACTGCAACGCATTGTGCAATGATGCGAAAATCAACAGCGAAGGTCAAATAAACGGCGAACCCACCGAAGCGGCGTTGCAGCAATATTCCCTTGAAAACGGTTACGATTGCCGAAAGATTATGGAGTTACAGCCGAGAATAGGCGAGGCGCCCTTTGATTCCGGCAGAAAAATGATGTCCACTCTCCACAGTGCAGGGGAAAAGATTATACAGTACACCAAGGGTGCGCCCGATGTTGTTCTTTCCAGATGTACCAAATACCTCTCCCCTACCGACGGCAAAATCAAGGAGATGGACAGCGGTGTACGTGAAGCATTCCTGGCACACAACAAAGCCATGGCAGACAAGGCATTGCGAGTGCTTGCCGCCGCATTTGTAATGTATGACGCCAAGCCCCAATTTGAATCTCCCGAGGAAATTGAAAAAGAGCTTATATTTATCGGCCTGTCCGGTATGATTGACCCTGTTCGTCCCGAGGTGGTTGCGGCTGTTGAAAAATGTCGTGTTGCAGGTATTCGTCCCGTAATGATTACCGGTGACCATATTGATACCGCAGTTGCCATAGGCAAGGAGCTTGGTATTGTTTCGGACTCTTCTCAAGCAATTACCGGTGCTCAGCTTGACACCATATCCGATGAACAGTTCTTAACCGATATTACAAAATATTCGGTATATGCACGTGTGCAGCCCGAGCACAAGGTGAGAATTGTAACCACCTGGAAAAAGCTGGGAATGGTTACCGCTATGACCGGCGACGGTGTAAACGATGCTCCCTCCATAAAGAGTGCCGACATAGGAATAGGCATGGGCATTACGGGCACCGACGTAACCAAGGGTGTTGCGGATATGATTCTGGCCGACGATAATTTTGCCACTATTGTAAATGCGGTAGAAGAGGGCCGACGTATTTATGCCAACGTACGAAAGACAATACAGTTCCTGCTTTCCTCCAATCTCAGCGAGGTATTGAGTGTATTTATTGCTTCCCTTTTCGGCTTGACCATTTTCAAGCCCATACACATTTTATGGATCAATCTGATTACAGACAGCTTGCCTGCTCTGGGACTTGGAATGGAGGGTGCCGAGGGAGATGTGATGACTCGTCAACCCCGTGACAGCAAGGAAGGCATATTTGCAGGCGGTTTGGGCATTGATGTATTATGGCAGGGTGCGGCGATTTCCGCATTGACCTTGATTTCCTTCTTTGTCGGCAATGCTTTGCAGGGCGGTTTTGGCACCACTATGGCTTTTGTTACAATGTCCATGGCTGAAATCGTACATTCCTTTAATTTAAGGTCCCGTGACAAGAGTGTATTCAAGTTGCATTCACACAACAGGATATTATGGGGAACAATGCTTGCATCCTTCATTCTTACCGCACTGGTAATATTTGTTCCCTTCCTGAGAGAAATGTTTTCCTTTATGCCCATCGCTTTATGGGAATATATACTTGCTTTGGCAATAGGCGCACTTATCCTGCCCATTTCCGAAATAGTGAAATTTATAAAAGCAAAGAACAAATAAACGCAAAAGTGCTTCGGTGACACGGAGCACTTTTATTTTCTTTCACTGTATTTTATTATATTGTTTACAATTAAAGGTCGAATTTGGCAGAAATTTGTGGGATTTGGGATGGCTTTTTTATTATTAATGTGATATAATGCAAAAGGTTTGTCAAAATCATCAACTGTATCATATACATTACATAAGGAGATATATATGGAGCAACAAGCACCTTTTGAAAATGAAGTTCTTGAAGAAGACCTCCCTGCCAACGAAAAGAAAGGCAAAGGAAGGTTGATTGCGGGAATTATTTGCGGCTTTTTTATTGTTATATCCTTTATTTTGTTTTTCGCCGCGCTTTGGTACATAAGAGTTTACGGTGACACGGGATTTGATTCAATTGTATTCACACTTACAAATGATCTTGGCGGCGTGGACAGCGGTATTATAACAAGCTTTATTAAGCAAGGTCTTATCCCCGCTTTGATTGTTTCTGCAATAGTTATCACTGCCCTTTTCATCAAATTAAAAAAGAACTTTTCCTTAAAAACAAAAAGCGGCAAGGAAATTATCTGTTACCCCTTTAAAACCGATATTGCATCGCTTATTTCGGCAATTCTTTCCCTCACCTTGATATTCACCGCGGCCTTCTCTGCAGGTGTAACCGATTATGTAATAAATATTACACAGGAAACGGTTATCTTTTCCGAGGACAATGAAAACGGCATATATGTTGACCCCTATTATGCCGATATTACCTTCCCCGAGGAAAAACAGAATCTGATAATAATCTATCTTGAATCGATGGAAACCACATTTATGACCGCAGAAAAGGACGGCGGTCACGGCGCAGACCTTATTTCCGGATTGTATGAGCTTGCCAAGGAAAACATTAACTTTTCCCACAACGACACTATAGGCGGGGCCTCTGTATTGACGGGCGGCTCCTGGACAATCGGTGCGCTGGTTTCCATGACTGCCGGCATTCCCTTAAAAACACCCACGGGCGATCAGAACAACTATGCTGAGGACCCCAGTGAATCCTTCCTTCCCGGTGTGCACACCCTTTCCGATATTCTTCACGAAAACGGATATTACCAGACAATGATGGTTGGCTCTCACGGTACTTTCGGGGGACGCAAATCCTTCTATTTACAGCACGGAACCGACCATATGTATGATATTCTCACTGCAAGAGCGGAAAGAATTGTCACCCCCAATTATTGGGATGAATGGTGGGGCATGGAGGATCATTATCTCTTCCAGTATGCCAAGCAGGAGCTTACCTCCATTGCGGCAAACCGGGATCAGCCCTTTGCCTTTTCCATGCTTACCGTTGACACCCACGCCTGGGGCGGTCACACCTGCAAGAATTGCGAAAACGAATACGAGGAGCGCTATGACAATGTTTGGAAGTGCTCCAGCAAGCAGGTTGTTGAATTTGTAGAATGGATTCAACAGCAGGAATGGTTTGAAAACACTACCGTGGTTTTAACCGGCGACCATCTCACCATGGACAACGATTATATCAACAGAACCGTTACAGACGGATTTGACAGACGTATTTATAACTGCTTTATAAATGCCAGAGCGGAAGCATCCAACTATAAAAACCGTGACTTCTGCACTCTGGATATGCTTCCCACCTTCCTTGGCGCCATAGGATGCGATATAAAGGGCGATCGTTTGGGCTTGGGCACCAACCTCTTCTCGGAAAGAACAACGCTCTGTGAAGAAATTACGGCCCCCAAGCTTAACACCGAGCTTTCCAAGAGCTCCGATGATTACGCAAGATTTTACATTCCCAGAAGTGAATGGGAAAACGCAGGATACGGTGCATATCTTGAAGATGAAAATGAAGTTATCACCTCTACAATCGAGGTAGAAACAATGGTTGTTGATGAGGACAGTCTGACCTACAAATGGCTCTTCCCCACCATATATGTCTTCTCCCTTGCATTGTGCATAGGAGTATTCGCACTGTACCGCAACCACAAAAAGAAAAGGTTCAATTAATTTATAAAAAGTTAAGCGACCGTGGAAATCCACGGTCTCTTTTTCTTATGATTTAATTAACCAACGGTGATCTCTACAACACATTCTTCGGATTCGCCGAGGTAGTTATTGTAGGTATAGGTGAATCTATCGGTGCCTGTAAAGCCCTTATTGGGGAAATAACGGAATTCGCCATCGGTACCAAAGGTTACATAACCGTTTTTGGGAGAAGATGCAAGGGTGAAGATAGAAAGCTTGTTATCGCTGTTCAAGCTACCGTCGAGAACGGTATCGGCAGAAATGGAAAGCTTTACATCATCCTTCTTTTCGGGGGTTACATTAAGAGTATGCTTTACAAACTGATAGGTGGCATCGTACTGCATACGGCAAAGCTCACTGTCGCTGTACGCCATTTTTGCAAGGTTTTCCAAATCGTGGTAGTAAACGTGGATAGAATTCATATATCCCGTTACAGCACCGTGATAGAGATAAAGCATATAAGGTCTTGCAAAATCGGGGTCGCCGAGACATTGATAGCTGTGCTCAATTTCCACGCACATCTTTCTTGCCTTTGTCATATCGGCGCAGGAAGGAATTCTCCAAAGGGGAGCATCGTTTTCAAACACAGCATTGGGCTGCATAGATATCATATCGAAGCCCAATTCGTAACCGAGGTAGTAACGGTTTGCTACATAATAGGGTACCCAGAGGAAGTTATAACCGGTCTTGTGAACATAATCGGCAACCTCTGCGATAATGTGAGCATCATCATTTTCCCAGATGACTGCTTCATTTACCCAATAGAAGCCATCGATTTCAAGGTTCTTGTATCCGCGGGCCTCAAATTCGGAAATGCAGAGGTTTGTGAACCAATCGACAACCTTTTCTCTGTCTGCCTTGACAGAAAGATTTTCGGAAACACCGTCGCCGTCAACATCGCCGAAATCGGTAACCTCGCTACGGAGAGTCATCATAGTGAAATATACCTGAACCTTATAGTCGGGAAGATTCAAAGCATCCTTTACCTGCTGAACAACAGCTTCCAGCTTATCAAGGCCGGACTGACCGTCGAAATAAATATTCTTGCAGTATTCCCAGTCCTGCTTATAGTTAAGCTCGTGACCCATCGCGCCTGAAGGAAGAGGTCCGTAGGGGCCAAGGAGGAATCCATCCATAAGGGTGTCCTTAATGTTGCCATCCTTATCAAGATAAGCAACCATAGGAAGGAGGGACTCTTCTTTTGTGGCGTTGGGATAAATTATGGGAATGTCGGAAGCATTTAAAGGAGTATTTTCAACGGTTGCAAACTGTGCGGTTTCTTGGTTGGTGTAATAAATTACAGATTTTATATCCGTATCGGCGAGGCGTGTTGCATTGGATTTAATCTGCTTGGTGCCGAATACCTCAAATTCATCGATAAAGGTAACTGCGGCTTCTACACGGAAGCGAACAAAGCGTGCAACATAGGGCTTTTTGAAATCAGTACCGAAATCCAGCAGCACCGGATTTTTATTAAGTTCTTCGTTGGTACGTGAATAATTGTAAACCTTATACCAATTTGTTGCATCGTCGGACAAGAATACATCGATATGCTTAGGTCGTACAATACCCCAATCACTCTGCTCAAGAAGGTTTACATTTATGCCTTCAACGGTGGAAAGGGCGCCGAGGTCATAGAAGAAATCGATAGAGCCGCCGTTACGGGCATAGAAGAAGGCACCGCCATAGCAATAGAGAGTAGGGTCGGTACAAAGCTTACCGTCGGTAAGAACGGTAGACTTATCGGTGGATTCGGCTTTATCTGCCGACTTATTTATTTCGGCATAATAGGAAGAAGCAATCTGCTGAGGCTTTCCGAGAATGAGATTTTGCTTGGTTTTATAATCGGAATCATTGGAATCCCAATAAATATCCTCGGTAACGGTGGGAATATTCAAGGGAGCATAGAGAACATCGGCAATATCTTCGTTGGAGCCGGCAATTACCTCTATCTGCTCAATCCAGTAATTTGTATTTTCGCCGTTGGCAAATTCAAAGCGAATCTTATTTGCCTTGATATATTCGGGAAGGTAGAAGCTGTAAACATAATTGTTTCCGCTCTTGGGAGCATACATTCTGCCTACGAAAACTTCGCTTGTAAAGGTAGCGTAAATATCGATATAATCGGCATAGGACACCTCGGGTGCGAAGCCAAGGGTATGTACTCTGAAGCCATAAATATCGGCACGGGTATTACCGAGGTTAACGGTAATTGAGGGTTTTTTATCGGAAGATGCTTGCAATCCAACCCAAACATCGTCGCCGAAATAACGGTTTGTTCTTTCCTTATCTGTAAGGAAGGTTAAATTTTGAGGTGCACGCTTATCAAAGGTGGCATTGGAGAAGGCATATTTCTTGCCGAGAGCAACATCCTCGGTATCCTTTGGAAGCGCTTCAACGCCTGTGGAAATAGATTTCCAAGCAAAGCGGTCTATACCCTCGTTCATATAAGCAACCGAAACGCTATCATCGTACGGCTTTGCGGGAACATCGGCATATACCTCTACCTCATCAAGGAAAAGGAAGAAATTGGGGCCCTTTTGAACGGTAATTCTGACATACTGATAATCCTGAACCTCTTTAAGATTAAGGCGGGCCTCACTGATGGTATTGTCACCTGTGGGCATAAAGGCAACTGCGCCGAGATTTTTATAAATCTTACCGTCCTTGGAAGCACGGAAAACAGCACGGGAAGCAAGACTTACGCCATCTATGCTCATATCGAGAGCACGGGCAACAAAGGCGGAAATACGTTTTCCGTCCTCACCCAGATCAATTTGTACGGTAACGTCGCTGCTGAAGCCAACCATACGGGAATCGACATAGTGTGCGCCCTGATCGGCAACCTTATGACCGTCGGTAAGCTGTTGGTCATATTTATCGGGATAGGATTCATTGGACTTGACGCTGAGGGTGTAGGGTTTACCTACGCTGACAAGGGTGTAATCCACGATACCGTCATCCTCCTCTGTAGCAGGTTGAGAGATTTCCGAAGTGTTGGAGGTGGTAGATTCTTCTACCGTTTTTTCGCAAGCGGAAAATAGAAATAGGGACGACAACAATATAGCCAGTACTTTTTTCATTGTGTTTTCTCCATTAATTTTATTGTATTTTCCATAACCGTCTTAAACAAGTGAATAAAACTCATCCAACAACCGATCAAACAGCGTCAGGGCATCATTGATGGGTTTTGGAGTGGACATATCCACGCCTGCAATTTTCAGCAAGGATATGGGGTCGGTACTGCTTCCGCCCGAAAGAAAGCGCTTATAGTCCTCTACCGCTTGTTCACCCTCATTAAGAATACGCTCTGCTATGGCAACAGCGGCGGAAAAGCCGGTGGCATATTGGAAAACGTAATAATTATAAAAGAAATGAGGGATACGGGCCCATTCAAGTGCAATTTCTTCATCGGAAACCATATCGGGGCCGAAATAGAACCTATTGAGCTCCAAATATTTTTCACAAAGAGCATCGGCAGTAAGGGTTTCTCCACTTTCGCTCATTCGTCCCAGCTCCAACTCAAATTCGGCAAACATTGTCTGACGGAATAGAGTGCCCTTGAACTGATCGAGGAAATGGTTGATGAGGTATGCTCTCTTCTTTTTATCGGTGGTAGTTTTAAGCAGGTGACGCATAAGCAAAACCTCGTTGCAGGTAGATGCCACCTCTGCCACAAAAATCACATAATCCGAGGTACAGACGGGTTGATTCTCGGTGCTGTAATAGCTGTGAAGTGCATGTCCCATTTCGTGGGCCAGAGTGAACATACTGTCAAGATTATTCTTATGGTTAAGCAATACAAAGGGGTGAGGACGGCTGTTTCCCGAGGAATAGGCACCGCTTCGCTTCCCTTCATTTTCATAAACATCTATCCAGCCCTCATTGAAGCCGCGATTCAGCAATGCCACATAATCGTCTCCCATAACCGAAAGTGCTTCCAGTACGGTGGCTTTCGCCTCGTCATAGGAAATTTCACTTACTGCATCTGCCACAATGGGAGTGTAAACATCGTACATATGCAGCTCTTCCAAATTCAGCATTTTTTTGCGAAGAGCCACATAGCGATACATTTTTTCCATATTTTCACGTACTGTGGAAATAAGGTTAGTATATACCGAGGTAGGAACCTCTGTACGGTCCAGAGAAGCTTCCAATGTGGTGCCATACTTTCTTGCACCGGAGAAAAAGCGAAGCTGCTTGAACTGTGCGTCCAAGGTGGCAGCTATGGTGTTTTTAAATTCACCCAGGCGACGATAATAGGTTTGGAAAACACTCTTACGAAAATCCACATCATCGCTTTCCAGCATAGGAACAAAGGAGCCATTGGTCAAAGGGAGAACCTTTCCCTCTTTATCGGTAACAGAGGGGAATTTCATATCTGCATCTCGCAATATTCCGCCGATATTATCGGGGCCGTCTGCCATTTCTCCCGCAGAAGCGAGAATTTGCTCACATTCATGACTGAGCACGTGCTCGGCTCGGCGGCGAAGCTTATAGATGGGGCGACGGTATATTTCCAGCGCAGGTTCTTCTTTGTAAAAGCTTTCCAGCAGTTCATCGGGAATTTCCATTATTTCCGGAGCGGCAAAGGAGGTGGCGCCTGAAATGGCCACATAGGTGCTCATTGCCTTGCCTCGGAAATCCTGATATTTACTGTTGGCAGTATCCTCATCGGACTTACAGTTGGCATATCCGTACAAAGCCGAAAGGCGAACATCTATTTCATCCTCTAACCGAAGATACTGCAAAAAGCTTTGCGCACTTTCGGAAAGGCGACCTTTATATTCTCCTAATTTTTGAGGATATTCCTTTAATGCTTCGTATTCTGCAAGCCAGCAATCATCATTTTCGAAAATATCCTGCAGATGCCATTTGAATTCATTGGCTATTTCATCACGTTTCTTGATAGTTTCTGACATTTATATCACTCCGTACATTATTTGTAATTTACCAGTTCGTCCATTGCTTTACGTTTTTTAGGCGGGATTTTGGCATCATCCTTGGCATATCCAAGAGTGACAACCAGACGTGCCGGGCGTGACAGGCCGCAAATATCACGCAATTTTTCATCATCCAGCCAGCCGAGTATACAGGTGGACAGGCCCTGAGCGGTAGCTTCGGCAGTAAGATATGCAACCGCAATACCTATATCTATGGAGCGGTAGTCATTCTTTTTCAGCTTGGCTCCCAAGGCGGCGCTTTTCACATAGGGTTCTTCGGAAATAACAATAGTTACAGGTGCTTGTACCGCAAAGCGGTTCATACCCATTCCCATTGTGGCCTTGGCAACCTCCCTTGCCTTTTCGCCCTTACACACAGTAAGCAAATAGGGCTGACCGTTGCAGGCAGAGGGCGCCAAACGCACCGCTTCCAAAATTGCTTGGAGCTTTTCCTGCTCCACTTCCCTGCTTTCATCATAGGCACGGCAGGAATATCTTTGATTTGCTATTTGAAGAAAATCCATAGTTGCACCTTAATCGGTATAGGTATATACTTCGCCGCATTCAAAATATTTTACTTCTAATTGAGGCAGCATTTCGGAAATAAGGTCGGCAATATGCTGCATACCTGCTCGCTCCGAACCAACGTGGCCCAAAATAAGAAGGCATTTTTTATAGCCGAGCTGAGCGGCATCACGGGCATATTCACCCATACGCCATTCGCAGGTTTCGCCCATCATTAGTATTTCGGTTTCTTCCCGATATAATTCATTCATTACATCGCCCGGTGCACCGAAGCAGGAGGAAACATTAGTGCATTTTTCATCGGTTGTGCCGCAAATACGGATATGCTTTATGCCCAAGCGCTCCTCGATGATTTTTGCCAATTCTCTGGGTGTTGTAGGGGTATGTAATTTCAGACGCACAAGGTCGAAAGTTTCGGTATAATCGTAATCGGCATCCAAGCCGAGATATTTATATTCGCCCTCCGAGATAAGGTCGATACGGTTGCGGTGAGGATGGTCGTGAAAGCGGTATACTGTCATACCGGTAGATTCCAGAAGAGCACGCTTTTCGGTTTCTATTTTTTCATCGCTGTGATCATCCATATGGTTGTAATATATGGGCTCGTGCACCACAAGAAGGTCGGCACCCCACTGATGGGCCTCTTTTATAAGATTAACTGTGGGAAACATTGCCACTGCAACCTTTTTTACCTCTTTATCAGGGGAACCGCACTTTAATGTATCGCAGGTATTGTCATAATTAAAATCCTTACCGTAGGTAAAGACCTTTTCCATAATTTCAAACGCTTTCATAGCTGACCTCCACACGGTTTTTATCAGTTTAACATATTAAAAGTGAAAAATCAACATAAACAAAGGCACGGATTTGAATATTTCCGTGCCTTTTGCATAATTTTACGATTTCGGTTTTACAAGCCCGTCATCGGCGATAGATATATTGGGTTGATAGGAAGCGATATGATCCATAATGGTTCTGCCGAGCTCTGTTCCCAATTCATAGCTGGTTTTGCATTTATACTGCAAGCCGGGAAGAAAATAGTATTCCGCATTGCCGTCATTATCAAGGTTTAATTTAACCAAGCCGGTTTCAATTTTCTTACCGTTGAACCAGAAATTTCCCAGATTGTAGAAAATGGCCTTTCCCTTATAAAACTCTATTCCCTGCAGCTGATGAGCGTGGGAGCCGATTATTAAATCTGCGCCCGCATCGATATAATCGTGGGAGGTGGTTTCCTGCACCTTCTCCAACACAGGGGAATACTCGGTGCCCCAATGAACAAAAAGCACCAGAAAATCGCAATTCTGCTTGGTTTCACCTATAACCTCTATAAGGCGCTGTGGATCATAGCAACGGAAAACACCGGGGGTATTTTCGCCTGCCTCGGGGGTGAGGATATATTTTTCGGCTCTTGTTGCAGAAAGAAAGGCAATTTTTCTTCCGTTTACAAGATAATAAAAGGGGCGCTGAGCTTCTTCGGCATTTTTGCCGCCGCCTGCATAATCGATATTATATTCGTCCAAAATGTCCATGGTATCGTAGAAGGCATCCTCGCCATAATCGAAGGCGTGATTATTAGCCAGAGTTACAAAGTCAACTCCCAAATCGTTGTAATACCTTGTATTTTCGGGCTTGGACCTGAAGGTATATAGCTTTTTGGGCATTGGCTCTCCACGGGATGAAATGGTAAATTCATTGTTCAGCATTGCGATGTCGGCATTTTGCATTACATCGAACCATTCCTTATCGAAGCAATCGTAAAGGCCGTTTTCTCTCTCGTTCAGGCGCTGTATGGGATAATAATTATCTCCAAAGCAGACATCGCCGCCAAAGGTCATTACCGTGGTTTTATTATTTTTCTGTCCCAAATTCAGCAAGCGCATATTCTCCATCGTTTTATCCTCGCCCTTAAAGAGAGAGCGGAGGACGTGGATGGAATTACCGAAATGGTTATACCATAAATTGTCGTCGTATCCCTTTTCCTTAATGTCAGTGGTGAGGGATATAAGGTTTTCTGTGCCGAAGGACTCCTCCACATAAGCAAAAAAGGACAGCGCTCTTTCGGTTTCTGCCTCCGAAAGTCCGTTAAAAAGGGGAAGCAAATCGGTTTTCGCATTAAATTCAATTTCTTGCTCGGGCTGTGATGAAGTGTCTTCACAGGAGGATTCATCTACCGTGTACACATCAGATTGCTCACTTTCCAAAGGAAGATAGGTGCTTGAAGTGTTTACAGCTTCTTCACCGCAGGAGCAGAGCGACATCATTAAAATCAATGAAAGCAAAAAGGAAAGGGATTTTATCATCATTTATCTCGATTCTGTATATTTTAATTTGATTATAATAAATCTTTTATTGCTTTGCAATAGGAAATATGGTAAACTGTAATCAGTAATTAATATGGAGCAAAACATGGAAAAACTGAACATTACTGTACTTGATGCGGCCACCCTTGGCAATGATATGGACCTTTCGGTATTTAACACCTTCGGAGATGTGGATATTTATCCTCTTACCGACAGGAGCGATGCGGCAAAAAGGATTGAAAACAGCCACATTGTGATTGTAAACAAGGTAAAAATGGATGAAGCGGTTTTAGCAAGGGCAAAGATGCTAAAACTGATTTGCGTTACCGCAACCGGTTATGACAACATAGACATTGAATATTGCAGAAAGCGTGGAATTACAGTATGCAACGTGGCAGGATATTCGGTTAATTCGGTTTCTCAGCTTACACTTGCAATGGTGCTTTCCGCATCGGTTAATCTTGACACCTACAAAGCTTCTGTTGCTGACGGAAGCTACACAAGGGGCGGTGTGCAGAATATTCTTACCCCCGTATATCACGAATTGTACGGAAAAACCTGGGGCATTATCGGTTACGGAGCCATCGGCAAAAAGGTGGGTGATTGTGCAAAAGCGCTGGGATGCAGACTGCTTGTTAACAAAAGGACTCCTATTGAGAGAGAAGAATGTGTCTCCCTTGATGTTTTGTTGAAGGAATCGGACATTATAACTATTCACGTGCCGTTAAGTGAGCAAACAAGAAATATGATCGGCAAAAAAGAAATTGAATTGATGAAGGACGGAGTTTTCCTTATCAACGTTGCAAGAGGTGCAGTTACCGATGAGAGCGCCGTGGCAGATGCCGTAAAGAACGGCAAGATTGGATTTTTCGGTTGCGATGTTTACTCCGTTGAGCCGATGCCGAAAGAGCATCCCTTTTATGAAATCAAGGATTATAAAAATGTATGTCTTACTCCTCATATGGCTTGGGGCGCCTTTGAATCGAGAAAGCGCTGTATTGATGAGATATGCAAAAACATTGTGGCTTTCCTTGAAAACAATCCGAGAAATGTAGTTTCATAAATATAAAAGCTGTTGCAAAGGCAACAGCTTTTGTTATTTGAATTTTAGCAGCTATACTCGGTGCCGAGAAGCGCCGCACCGATGATGCCGCCGTCACCGTTTAAAGCAGTGGTGGCCACATCTGCATCGGGAAGGAGATAGGGAGTGATGAGCGACATAAGAGTTTTTCCCTGATTGGCAATACCGCCCGAAACCGCTACCATCTGAGGTTGGAAGATATGAACAAGACTGTTGATACCGTCGGCAAGAATCTTTCCGTATTCCTCTAAAAGCGCCATTGCCACGGGGCACTGCAGTTCCATTGCATCAAATACGGTTTTTCCTGTAACCTCTTCCCTACCGCAGGATGCAAGGATGCTATCGGGGTGTTCCGCAATGGCTTTTTCGGTCTGCTCGATAAGCGCAGTAGCGGACGCATAAGTCGGAGGCCAAGCGGTCTTAGGAAGACAATGGTTCCACTCAA
>JAZSDB010000202.1:0-4653 GCA_045530975.1 Eubacteriales bacterium | reverse complement strand
TATTGCGCAGCAGACTTACAAAATTCTGCATCGCACCACTGTAGCCACCCAGTATGGCAGTTCCCACACCGTAAATTACCTGACCTATGCTCTGCAGCAAAAGCACTTCTTTTGTATTTTTGCGCGTGGAGCTTAGCGAGTCAGTTATCATCGCAAGAAGGCTGCAGACATTGCCGATAATGAGATTTAGCATAACTATCCCCTTTCAGATTAACGGATATAATATACACCCGGGCAGGCTGTTCTGCAAGGCGTAAACATTTTATTATTTACTTCTGATTTTTGAAATGGTATCATAGACGTGTTCTGTAAATATACTGCCAAAGGAGTACATATATGAGAAAAACCAAAATAATCTGCACCATAGGCCCCGCCAGCGAAGATCCCAAGGTATTCAGGCAGATGTGCCTTGCGGGTATGAACGTAGCAAGGCTGAATTTCTCCCATGGTACCCATGAGCAGCATCAAGAGAAAATAGATATGATAAAAGCTGTACGCGAAGAGCTTAAGCTGCCCATTGCCATTTACCGCATTGAAGGCGGTTATGGTGTCCATCCCCGTTGGAGCGATGTTGTGCGAAAAGGCAAAATGCGCTCTTATGTATCAAGGGTTATCGAGCCGCAGGATTATGCCGACCTGACCGATGACGAGCTTTTTGCCATTATCGAAAAAGAGCTTTTTGTAGACGAAAGCGGTCCCGACAGCCAATTTATTTCCGAAAAGCGGGCCGAATATCTGGAAAGAGCGATGTATGTTTGTCCCGACTGCGGTTTTTCTGTATTTGAAAGCCGAGGCAACTGCATAAAATGTACCACCTGCCAAAAGGAAATCACCTATGGCAAGGACAAAGCTTTAAAGGGCAACGGATTTGATTTTCCCTTCCCCTCGGTTTCTGCCTGGTACGATTATCAAAAGGATTTTGTAAATTCCACCGATGTAACCACCCTCACCCAAGCGCCCATTTTCAAGGACAGGGCAAATATGTTTGAGGTTGTGGTTTACAAGCGCAAGGAGCTTTTGCGGAAGGACTGCTCTCTTTCCCTTTACGGCGACAGAATGGTTATAGACGAAGGCGGCAATGAAATGTGCCTCCCCTTCTCCGAAATAACTGCAATAGCAGTGCTCGGACGTAACAAATTAAATGTATATCACGACAAAAAGGTTTATCAGTTTAAGGGCGGAAAGCGATTCAATGCATTGAAATATGTGAACATCTGCTTCCGTTACAAAAACATTGCAAAGGGAGATAATGATGGAAAATTTTTGGGATTATAGTGTGTGGGGCAGCTTCAATCTGATTGCATTGCTGCTTATCAGCTTGCTGGCCGCCAATCTTTTAAAGAAGTCCTTCAAATGGATTCAGGCATCTCTTATACCCACCTCGGTTTTAGGCGGTGCAATACTTATAATTGTTGCAGGTGCTTATAAATCCATTACCGGTGATATTATGTTCGATACCGCCTTTTTCGGCGGAAACGGAACTGCCACATTGGAAATTATCACCTACCATACTCTGGCGCTGGGCTTTATCGCATCCGGCTTTAAAAATACCAAGGGCGCACTTACAAAGCAACGCTCGGTGGAAATTTTCAATACCGGCGTAACCACTGTTGCCACCTACCTTCTTCAGGGTGTGGTTGGTATGGTTATTACCATGGTTGCCGCAATGATTATAAAGGATTTCTTCTCGGCGGCAGGTCTTTTGCTCCCCTTCGGCTTTGGGCAGGGCACAGGTCAGGCGCTGAACTACGGCGGTATTTACGAAAACGATTTTGGATTTTCGGGCGGTAAAAGCTTTGGCTTGACCGTTGCCGCACTGGGCTTTCTGAGTGCCAGCATAGGCGGTGTAATCCACCTGAACATTCTTAAAAGGAAGGGTATAATAAAAACCTCCGCCAATGAAGAGGGTGCGATTTCCTCCGAGGAAATTCAATCGGAAAACGAAATTCCCATGCAGGAAAGCATAGATAAGATGACTATTCAGATTGCTCTTATCGCCGTTGCCTACTTTATTGCCTATCTGCTCATGCACGGCTTGGGCATGCTTTTGCCCGGTATGAAGTCGGTTATTTTCGGCTTTAACTTCCTTTTGGGTGTTTTATCTGCCACCCTTGTTAAAACGGTTATAAACATCCTGAAAAAGAAAAAGCTTATGAAAAAGGAATATACCAATGATTTCCTTATGACACGTGCCAGCAACTTTTTCTTTGATATAATGGTTGTAGCAGGCATTGCCGCTATCCGCTTGAGCGTATTGGAGCAATACTGGGGCATCATGCTTATACTGGGCATTATCGGTCTGGTTATTACCTATCTTTACAATTATCTTGTGGCAAAGCTTCTTTTCAAGGATTACTGTCAGGAGCAATTCCTTGCCATGTACGGTATGCTTACCGGTACCGCAAGTACAGGCATTATCCTCCTTCGAGAGATAGACGGCAACTTTAAGACTCCCGTTTCGGATAATCTTGTTTACCAGAATTTCCCTGCAATTGTCTTTGGGTTCCCTCTTATGTTCTTGGCATTGAGAGCGCCCGTTAAGCCCCTTTCCACCACAATAATCCTTGCGGGGTTCTTCCTTGTCATGAACATAATCCTTTTCCGCAGCTTTATCTTCAAGAAAAGGAAAAAGGATAAATAAAACATAAAAGAAAACTCCACTGCGATACAAACCACGGTGGAGTCAGCGTGAAGACAAGCTCGTTCTTCACTCCCTTGAAATAAAAATAATATAAAAATATGCTTCTCGAACATAAATCGAGAAGCATATTACTTTTATTTGGAAAAAATTATATCAAGCCGTTGAATTCGCTTAAAAGCTCGCCCTTGTAAAGCTCTATCATACCGCTGTCGCAGGCGGCCGCAAGAGCGGGATCGATGGGAAGTCGGGAAATGGCGGAAATGCCGTAGCCCTTGGCTATTTCATCCAGATTGCTTTCGCCGAAAATACGGTGCTCCTTGCCGCAATCGGGGCATTTGAAATAGGAATAGTTTTCTACCAGGCCCAAAATCGGCACGTTCATAAGCTGTGCAAGTCTTACCGCCTTGCCCACAATCATAGAAACAAGGTCCTGAGGGCTGGTAACAACTATCATACCGTCAACGGGGAGGGACTGGAAAACGGTAAGGGGAACATCGCCTGTTCCGGGAGGCATATCGATAAACATTACATCGTTTTCGCCCCAATTTACATCGCTCCAGAACTGCTTAACACAGCCGGCGATAACGGGGCCTCTCCAGGCAACGGGGTCCGAAGCATTTTCGAGAAGAAGGTTTAAGGACATTACCTTTATACCTGTCTGAGAGGAAGGAGGAGTCATTGCCTCGTTATCACAGATAACCGCATCCTTCACACCAAAGCACATAGGGATGGAGGGGCCTGTAATATCGGCATCCAAAACAGCAACCTTCTTGCCCATTCTTGCCGCATTGGTGGCCAGAATGGAGGTAACCATAGATTTACCGACACCGCCCTTACCGCTTACAACGGCAATAACCTTTCCTATTTTACTGCCCTCTCGAAGGGGCTCCTTTGCATTGACTTGAGCTTGATTGCGACTGCTGCAATTGGCGCTGCAGGTAGAGCAATCGTGGGTGCATTCACTCATTTTATAGTCTCCTTTTGGGTTTTTACAATATTGTTTTAAGATAATTCATACTCATTTCGGCACACTGAAGGGGAGTTTTACCCATAGAGGGCTCATCCTGCTCTACAATAAGCCATTCCACACCGCATTTTTCGGCGGTATCGATAATGGAGGGGAAATCCTGCACACCGCTGCCCACAGGGCGGAATTCAAAGGTGGAGGGGGCCTCCTTTTTACTTTCGTCTATGCCGATAAGATTGTACATATTCTCGCTTTTCTGTCCTGCAAAATCCTTTAAATGAAGCAGAGGACAGCGATTTTTATACTTTTCAAGATATCCCTCGGGGCTTTCTCCCGCCACCTTTACCCAGCATACGTCCTGCTGCATTTTAAGGTTTTCGGGGGAGGTGCTTTCGTAGAGATAATCGAAGCCGTAGCGGCCGTCGGGCATACGGATAAATTCAAAATCGTGGTTGTGATAGCTTAATGTCATATCTGCATCGGCAATCTTCTTGCCGAATTTTTCAAGGTCTGCCACCACAGAGAGAAATCCCTCATTGCCGGGACGGTCCTCCATGGCTAAGCCGGGCACCACAAGATGCTTACAGCCCACACGGCGGTATTCATCGATAACCCTTTCGGCATTATCACGGAGGTCATAAAGAGAAATATGCGCCGAAATGGGGACAAGACCGATTTCGGCCAGCAAGGACTTCATTTCCTCGGGAGTTTTTCCGCAAAGGCCTGCAAATTCCACGCCGTCGTAGCCGTATTCCTTTACCAAGCGAAGTGTTTTTTCCACATCCTGCGCCATATCGTCACGCAGGGAATAAAGCTGAATTGCAACAGAAAACATAAATTTTCCTCCCTTTTATTATGCCCACTTACCGTTACGGAAAATGGGAGTTGCCACGCCGTCCTTATAGCCGGTAATTTCCATATCGGCAGTACCTATCATAAAGTCCACGTGAACGATAGAATCATTTACACCGAGATTATGCATTTCCTCGGAGGTCATATTTTCAAAGCCCCTTATAGAGCTTGTGTAGCCCTCGCCCAGAGCCAC
>JAZSDB010000093.1:0-2093 GCA_045530975.1 Eubacteriales bacterium | reverse complement strand
AAGGCATAATTTCTCTCCTTTGTAATCTTTTATATCTACATTATGCACTCATTTTTGTTTGTTGTCAATACAGAAATACGAAAACCTCTTTTGTCCGATAAACAAAAGAGGTTTCTTTAGTGGCACGCCGTAAGGGATTCGAACCCCTGACCTACTGGTTCGTAGCCAGTTACTCTATCCAGCTGAGCTAACGGCGCTTATTCATAACGGCTTATATATTATCACAAAGCCGAGAGAATGTCAAGGGAATTTTAAAAAAATTTCCACAGATTATAAAGCTATTTCTGTTCTTCGATTTTCTTTTCCAATTCTGCGATACGGTTGCGCAAAATACTCAATTCCTGAGCAACAGGGTCGGGTATGTTGCACTGATCGAGATTTTGCTCGGTATCTACATTTTTGCCCCTTACAATACGGGCGGGGATACCCACTGCCGTGGAATTATCGGGGATATCCTTCAAAACTACGGCGCCTGCCGCAATTTTGGAATTATCGCCTACAACAACAGGGCCGAGAACCTTTGCACCTGCGCCTACCATAACATTATTTCCGATGGTAGGGTGACGTTTACCTACGTGCTTACCTGTACCGCCCAGGGTTACACCCTGATAAATGGTGCAGTTATCACCGATAATGGCAGTTTCGCCTATAACCACTGCACAGCCGTGGTCGATGAACAGTCCCTTGCCGATTTGTGCGGCAGGGTGAATCTCTATACCGGTAGTGTTTCTTGCGGCCTGGCTTACTGCTCTGGCGGCAAAAAACTGACCTTTTTTATAAAGTGCGTGTGCCAATCTATGGGCAAGAACTGCGTGAAGCCCCGGATAAAGCAAAAGCACCTCGGCATCGGTACGGGCGGCAGGGTCCCGCTCACGGATGGATTGAACCTCGCTTTTGAGCTCGCCGAAAAAGTCTGTAGTTTTGCTCTTGATATAGCGCAAACGCTTTTCGAACAGTTCTATTTCGTGTTCGTAATCAATGTTAAACATAAAATTCTCCTGAGAGGATATTATTCATTCACGTCGGTACGGTATCCGATGGAATTTATATATGCATCTCCGTTGGTTCCGATATACAGCTCGAAAACAAGGGTTCTTGTTTCCTCAGGCAGGATATCGTCACGGAAGGTGCCGTTGTTTTGAAAAATACGGTAGCTGACCTCATAAATTTCACGGAAGACCTCGCCGCCGTCAAGCTTTACGGTGGAAGCGGGCTGATGAAGGTCTATGTGAATATCATAAAGCCCTTGCATGGTAAATTGTTCGGGAAGGTGAGCATTCTCATCCTTTCGGTAATCCTCGGTAAAATAGGAAGGATAGCTCTCATAGTCCCCATTGATAATACAATTGATATAATTATAAAAGAACGCTGCCGAGGGAGAAATTTCAGCGGAATTTTCTTTAGTCAGGACATATTCGGTGTTTTCATCTCTGTATTTAATACTGCGGCCGCAGCTCATATATTCCGCATCATCGAAAATATTTTTGCTGTAATCGGCCTCATAAAAGCGCCACGGCTGATAAGAGGTTTCATCTTCACCGAAATAATCAATAAGCAATGGCGCACCATAGGCAATCAGCGCCAAAGCAACAAAAACGCAGGTGATAATTATAACTGCTTTTTTAAGTTTTTTCTTTTTCAGGGCGGCATTACTGCCCTGCTCTTCCCTGCCTTCGTCTTTTTCTTCCTGAAGGTAGGAAATATTCTTTTCTTTATTTTTCATAAATTTTCCTTTATGGGGCGCATAAAGCGCCCCATAAAACACAAATTACATATTTATAAAGCGTTTGAGGTTATCGCAACCTATACGAATACCCTTAAGAGCATCCTCCATACCCTCAAATTCGATGGTAAGGAAGCCGTCATAGCCATTGCGGCGCAAGGTCTGAACACACTGACGAACGGGAACGTCACCCTGACCGATAATGGCACCGCGGAGGTAATTGCCGCCACGGGACATAAACCAGCCCTCGCCGGGGTTATCGAGAGAGCCGTTTCTCTTATGAAAATCCTTTGCGTGGGCATGAACCGCATAGGGTGCCAGCAAGCCAACGGCATAATTATGGTCGGCATCGGCGCAGGCAAAGTTGCCT
>JAZSDB010000210.1:0-9605 GCA_045530975.1 Eubacteriales bacterium | reverse complement strand
CCAGCTTTTCGCCGCAAAGCTCTGCGGTAATGTTGTTCTTTCTTGCTCCCTTGGGACCGATGCAGGCCCCGATGGCATCCACACGTTCATCGTTGGAGATAACGGCAATTTTGGTTCTGCTGCCTGCTTCACGGGCGATTTTCTTAATCTCTACGGTGCCGTCCTTGATTTCGGGCACTTCAAGCTCGAAAAGACGGGCAACAAGGCCGGGATGTATTCTGGAAAGAATAATGCTGGGGCCCTTGACTTCCTTTTTGATTTCGGTAATAAATACCTTGATTCTATCGCCAACCTGAAGAGATTCGGAGGGAATCTGTTCGTTGCGGAAGAGCACCATTTCGTTCTTGCCGATTTCGAGGGTAGCATTGCCGGAGGTAGGATCTACACGAACAACCACTGCGGAAACGATCTGCTCCTCTTTTTCCTCGTATTCACGGATCATCTTTCCTCTTTCGGCTTCACGAATGCCCTGAATAATAACCTGCTTTGCGGTCTGAGCGGCAATTCTGCCGAAGGTCTTGGTTTTAAGCTCGATCTCGTAAATATCGCCAAGCTTGTAGCGCTTGGATTTAAGACGTGCCTCTTCCAAAGAAATTTCGGTCTGGGGATCGATAACCTCGTCCACAACAACCAGCTGCTTGTAAAGCTTTACATCCTGCTTTACAGGGTCCAGCTTAACTCTTGCGTTTTCGTTGCCGGCATTTTCCTTACGGAATGCGGAAATGAGTGCCGCTTCGATGCGTTCCATCATATATTCCTTGGAAATGCCCTTTTCCTTTTCGAGGACGTTAAGTGCCTCAAACAGTTCCTTATTCATCGTCTGTCTCCTCTTCGTCGATATGGTCTGCCTCAAAGACGGCAGTTATTTTTGAAATATTTTTATAATCAAATTCAAAACGGCCCGATTCACCGCAATCAAGGACAACACTTTCGCCGTTGAACATTTCACCAAGCACACCTGTGTATTCCTTTTTGCCGTCAACGGCGGTATAGAGCTTTACGGTTACCTCTCTGTTGGTATCGTAAGCTACTCTGAAATGTCTGGGAGTGCGAAGGTCACGGAACATACCTGCCGAGGCAACCTGCAAATAATAGCTTTCCTCAATAGGGTCCATTTCGTCAATAATAGGGTCGATAAGTCGTGTTACTGCAGAGCAGTCATCAATGGAAATGCCGCCGTCCTTGTAGATGGCCACTTCCAAAATCATATCGGGGCCTTCCTTGTAATAGGTGACATCCCAAATGGCATAGCCCGCATCGACAACCGCAACTTCAATGGCTTCTCGCACACGGGTGGCGATGTTTGTTTTCTTGTCTGCCATAAAAAACCTCCTATCAATGCTCAAGAGAGGGTTTCACAAAACCCTCTCTTGATAATCAAATCTTCTTTGTGTGTTTAGTATATCACAAAAACTTCCTGTTTACAATAGCTTTTTTTAAAAATATACTGAAATTACAGGTTTTTTTCAATATATAGCCCTGTTTCTCTTGCTTGCTCCCAATCGACAAACAATAATTTCTGCTTTTTGCCCTTGCTCTTCACAACGGTGCGCTCCGAAATGACGTTATTCTCCCTCAGCGTATTCATCGCCTTGGTGATTTTTTGTTTAGATGCGGTGCCCCGTGATTTTTTCACGGCCGCATTGATGGCCTCGTTGTAGGTGGGTGCAGAGCTGGTTTTAAGATAATCGAATATGTGGGCGTAAAAGCTTTCGCTGATATCCTGCTCGGTGGGCAGCAGATAATATTCATTGGCGGTATCACGCAGCTGACTTGAAAAGCAACCGCTTATACCGTAAACAACCACTTGCTTGTGGTAAAAATTCTTCAAAAACGATGTAACCGAGCTAAAGTGACCGTCCCCCGAAAAGAGAATAAAAACATCAATATCGTCACTGGACAGCGCTTTCTGATACATATTGTCAAGAATAATAAAATCGGTAAAATCCTTCTGGACGCCGTTGGGACTTCTGGTATCGATTATCTTGTTGGAAAACAGGCGAATTCTGCCTATTTCGTCTGCAAGACTTTTGTGAGAAAAATCCGCAAAAAAGTTCACTTCCGCCAGATTGTACTTGCTGTTAAGCTCCTCAAACCATGCCTTTATATTGGGGCGCAGGCCGTATTCGGTTTTAAGTGATATAAACCAATGCTCGTAATCCACAAAGGCCGCCGCCTTGGGCAGGGAAGAGGTGGTTTCGGGCTCTTTTGCAGCTTCTCTTTTAAAGAAACCCAGAGTATTTGCCTCCTTTCTTCTTATATTTTACAGCTTAATTATATCACTTTTGAAAATTATGTCAATAGTTTTGCTTTGTCAGAAAATCCCTCAGCTTTACGATTATTCTCTTTTCCAGACGTGAAATATAGCTTTGAGAAATGCCCAGAAGGTCGGCAACCTCCTTTTGGGTGAGCTCACGGCCGCCACGGTTGATGCCGTACCTCAGCTCGATAATTCGTCTGTCACGGGGACAGAGCTCGTTGATGGCACGGGCAATCATTTTCTTGTCCTCATTTTCCTCCAAGCTTTTGTAAATGTAATCGTTTTCGGTGCCCAGAATATCGCTTAGCAAAAGCTCATTGCCGTCGTAATCCACATTCAAGGGTTCATCAAGGGAGATTTCGGCACGGAGGTTATTGCTCTTTCGCAGGTGCATTAATATTTCGTTTTCTATGCATCTTGCCGCATAGGTTGCCAGCTTTATCTGCTTGTCGGAGCGGAAGGTGTTTATGGATTTTATCAATCCGATGGTGCCGATGGAGATAAGGTCCTCCAGCCCCACACCGCCGTTTTCGAATTTGCGGGCGATATACACCACCAAGCGCAGGTTTCGCTCGATTAAAATCTTTTTCGCCTCCTCATCACTGCCCAATCGGGCGATAATTTCCGCCTCCTCCTCCTTGGATAGCGGCGGAGGAAGTGTCTGGGGGCCGTTTATGTAAAATACCTCCTCGCTTACCCCCAAAACCTGCTTTAACCAAAGCATTACCAGTGTTACTTTTTCTTTCAGCATAATAATTCTCCTTATAATAAGCTGGACGGCATCAATCCGTCATATCCGGAATATTGGCTGTTGACTGTATCGATTCCTATGTATGCATTTATCCTTTTCGGCTTTTTTGCAAGCGCTCTCAGTTCTATTTTGTCGGGCCGAATTCCCCAAAAGCAGCCCACACCCGCTCCCGTGCGAAAGGGAATTGCCCGCAGGGGCAAAGGGTAATTTTCCTCCTGCGGTCGGTCGTAGGGCGGCGGCAGGGCAGAGCTAACCACAATAATTACGGGCAGTGACGAAAAGGGCTCGGTGACCAGATTTCCGCTGTCGGTTAACAGCCGTACATCGAAATGCATACCGCCTATGTAAATCCGTATTTCCGCCGATGAGGTGTTTACCCGCTTTCGGCAAAGAAGGCCGTATAAAAGGGCAATCGATGCCGAGACAATGCATATTGCGCAGAAGGAGGCGGTGGAAAGCTCGGCATAGCCAAAGGTGCCGTATTGGGAGGAAAGATTGAACAGCGCAGTTATCAATCCCCCCATCAATGCCTCACTGATGGCAAAGGAGGCCGTGGAGGCAATAATTTTATCCCTGCCGAAGGCAATCAGGCATATCAAAGCCGCCGCGGAAATGTGTAAACTCAAGGCAAGCAAGGGGGGAAGGTTGAAAAAATAAGGCAAAAAGGCGTAGAGCCCCCCTGCAAGGGCACCTATTGCCATACGATAAAAGGGCATGCTCCGATTAAGCAAGCGGTCGGTAATAAAAAGGCACAGAAAATCTATACAAAAATTAATAATAAAAAGAATGTCGGCATAAATCACCGTCACTCCGTCATACATAAAAAACACCTGCCTTACGCTTATATTATAAATAAGCAGACAGGTGTATTTTGTCGTAACCGAAAGGGTGGTGAATCTTTTTTGAAAAAACCTTTTATCTCAATTCGCAGGCCCAAGGAGGTGCTTTGCGCTGTCATTTCTCTTCTTCTTTCCTTGATGGCTCTCCTTCTTTTTGCAGAGCGGGACAGCTATACCTCCGTGCAGGAGGAGGAAGGTCTTGCGCCTGTGGGTATATTCGGACTGATGGAAAGAAATATGTAAAGAAATATGTAAAGGAGAAGCAATGTTTATAACCTTTCCGAAATGGCGGCTTCGTATCTCCGCGCTGGCCGTTCCCGCCTCCCTGATCCTGCTTTGGCTGGAGGGCCCGCTACCCTTTGCAATTATGCTTTCATCGGCCTTTCTCCACGAGCTGGGGCATCTTTTTGCAATGCTTCTGTGTGAAAAAATCCCCCGCCGTGTGGATGTGCTTCCCATGGGTGCGGTGATTGTCTGTCCCGAGGGCATCCCCGACAGAGATGAATGCATTATCGCTCTTGGCGGACCTTTGGTATCGCTCCTTTGCGCCCTTACGGCGGGGATTGTATTTTTGATGAATGGAAATATACTTTTCGCCTATGCCGCCGTGATAAACGGCACGCTGGGGATTTTTAACCTTATGCCTGTATCCAAATTGGACGGGGGCAAGGCGCTGAAATGCTTTTTAAACGGCAGGGACATAAAAAGAGAAGCAGCGGAACATTTCTGCTCTGCTGCTTCATTGATTTCAAAAGCATTATTTACTTCTGCCACCCTGATGTGTGTGATTGCCACACAGTTCAATCTGGGTGTTATTGCGCTTTCAATAGCGCTTCTGCTGCAAATCCTGTTTAATTAGTTCTTTGCGGCTTCTCTCTGCTCGAGAACCTTTGCTTCTTCGGCATTAACCTCACGCCAGTTCTTAAGCTTAAGGTCGGTCATATCAACATAGCCGAACCAGCTGTCGGTATCGTACTTGCTGATTTCATCGCTTGCCACAAAGCTTCTGGTGTACCAGAATACCATTGTTGCGGGGCAGAGCTCAACGAGCTTTGCTTCTGCTTCGTGGAGACGTGCTGCTCTGTCGGAGCGGTTGGAAGCTTTAAGTACGTTATCGATAATTGCGCTGTAATCGCTGTTGTCGATGTTGGTGTAGTGAGTATTGAATACCTCGGCATCGTTGGCAACGGTGGTATCAACCACAACGCTGGTGCCGCTGTATTCCTTTGCGAAGGGAGCGAGGAAGGAAAGGGCATCGTTGGAGCCGTTAACGATGTTTACACCGATAATATCATAATCTCTGCTGATGAGGGCTTCGGTGTACTTTTCGGGAGAAAGACCCTTGTAGTCGATGCTGAAGCCAAGCTCTTCCCAGTATTCGCCTGCCTTCTTTGCAATGTCTTCATAAACATTTGCATAGCTTACAAGCTTGCTGTAATTCTTGGTGGTGTAATCGTTCTGAGGAACGAGATAGGTAACGGTCAGCTTGCCTCTCTTGCCGGATGCAAGTTCCTTTGCCTTTGCCATATCGGAGGAGGTGCTGTAAAGGTTACCGCCCTGTTCACGGAAATCGGTCTTTCTGTCGGTATCAAATACACCGCCGGGAACATAGCCGGTAGCAGCAACTTCACCGGTGCCGGTTACTTCGGAAACGATAACATTTCTGTCAAGTGCGGCGGAAAGCGCATTACGTACGTTTGCGTCGCTCAATATTTCATTGGAGGTATTGAAGTAGAATGCGAAACCGTTGAGAGTCTGCTTGGTTTCCATATCATACTTTTTATCGGAGAAGATGCTGTAGGTGCTCTTGTTGAAGTAGCTGAGGTAGTAGCTTTCGCCGCTCATAAAGCGGTTTGCCTGGAACTCTGCCTGGGTAAGACCTACTTCGTCTGCATAATATTCTGCAAGACCCTCTGCATAGTAGCAGTTAATACGGTAGGGAGCAACATATTCATCCAGATCGTCCTTTTCGGGGTCACGCATATAGTATGCATTACGTTCGAGAACGAGCTTGCAGGTAAATTCATCGCTGCTGCCGATATCCTCGGTGGTCTTCTTTCTGGGCATATCCATGGTCTGAACTCTGTACTTACCGTTACATACGATATCGGTTGCACTGGCTGCCCAGTCCTTGCCGTCCTTTTCGCAACGGGTAACGATATCTTCACGGGAGGGAGCAAGGTGAACGTTTGCTACCTGCTCTGCAAACAAAGCGCAGTGCTCTTCGGGATCGCCTGTCATGTAGTCGTTTTCAAAGGTGATAACCAAATGGGTATCGTCCCAAGCTTCAAGACCGAGGTCATCGATGGTGCCGACGCCGGACTTAACAGCTCTTGCACCCTTGATGGTGTAGAGAAGGGAAGCATAGGGGCTGTCCATTTCGGGAGAGAGAATTCTTCTCCAGGCAAATATAAGGTCATCTGCACTTACAGCACGCTTGTCGCTCCATGCGGTCTGCTTAAGCTTAAAGTGCATTTTGTGTGTCTGAAAAATAGGGTCGTACTGATAATACCATTCCTCGGCCAATGCGGGCTGAACCTTGCCGTCCTCATCGATAGAGGTGAGGGGCTCGAAAATCATATAAAGGATCTGTTCAACGTCGCTGTTAAGCTGAATAACAGCAGGGTCGAGAGTGGAGGGGAATTCCGCAAGGAAAACATTGATACTTGCGCCCTTTTCATCTTCCTTCAAGCCGCAGGCCACAAGACTGCTGAGGCAGAAGGCAAGGCACAGTACGAGACAAAGAATTTTTTTCATAAATACCTCCGGACATAGGATGCCAACTTTAGTTATCATTAATTATAACACCTATTTTATGAATAATCAAGCACCATTTATCTATTTGGTGAAAATCACAAAACCACGCACTTTGTTTTGTGCATTTTGGCAAGGTGGAGCGGTGCGTCAGGTAATGAAAAAAGCCCCGAAAATACGGGGCTTTCCTTATCCTTTACAGATCACACATCATATTATAAATTCAGCAGGATTTGCGCATTTTTATACAGTATTTTTTCCATACTTTCCTCGCTCAGCTCCAGCTTGCTCAGAAATTCCAAAATCTCCGATGGTCTTGCCCAGGGGGCATCGGAGCCGAAGAGAATTTTATCGTGAGGATGGGCTGCAAAAAGCTTTTTTCCCTGCTCTGCGGTGATGCCGACTCTTTCACAGCAAAAGGCCGTGTCAAGATAAAGATTTTTTCCGCAGAGCTTCTCGATAACCTCATCCCAAACAGATACTCCGCCAAGGTGTGCGGCTATAAGTATAAGGTTGGGAAAACGCTCCAGCGTCTTCAGAATGGCATCCGGCGATGCGTGCATCTTTTGGGGAGAAACAGGGTCAAAGCCGGCATGTATTACCACGGGAAGGGAAAGCTCGCTTGCGGCAGAAAGGAGGGTGAACATTCTTTCATCGTCCAGCTCTATGCCTACATAATCGGGGTGCAGCTTTATTCCCTTTATCCCCTTTTCCTTAAGCTCCTTCAGCTTTTCGGGAATGCTCTCGCACAGAGGATGCATCGAGCAAAAGGGGATGAGCTCACCGAAGCTGTCCATGGTGGACAGGGCAAAGGCATTAACCTTATCGGTTTGTTTTACGTTGGTGACGGTATTCAAAACCACCGAGCGGTGAATTCCGTCCTCCTTCATCAATTGGGTAAGGCCTGCCGCAGTGCCGTTGAAAACTACGGGTAAACCTGCCGTAAATTGAAGGGACGCGATGGCTTTTGGGGCCAACGCGTCCGGAAAAATGTGTGTATGAAAGTCGATTATCATTAAAGGTTGAGCAGAGAGAGGAGGTTGTTGTTTGCAAATGCGGCAACGGTTACCAAGGAGATCGTGCTCATGATCTTAATGAGAATGTCGAGAGAAGGACCAACGGTATCCTTCAAGGGGTCACCAACGGTGTCACCAACAACGGCAGCATCGTGAGCGTTGCCGCCCTTCTTTTCGCCTTCAACACCGCCGATTTCGATGTACTTCTTACCGTTATCCCAAGCACCGCCTGCGTTACCGCAGAAGAGAGCGAGCATGATAGCGGAGATGGTAGCACCAACAAGTACACCGCCAACGAATTCAGCACCGAATACGAAACCGCAAACAACAGGGAATGCGATACAGAAGATAGCGGGAACACGCATTTCCTTCAGAGCGCCCTGAGAGGAAATGGTGATACAGGTCTTGTAGTCGGGAAGAACTTCGCCTTCACGAAGACCCTTGATTTCTCTGAACTGACGGCGAACCTCTTCAACCATCTTTCTTGCGGCCTTAGCAACAGCGTTGATAAGCATACCGGAGAACATGAAGGGAAGAGCTGCACCAACGATACAACCAACAAGTACAGCGGGCTCAATAGCATTGAGAGCAATCTTGTCGAGAGCGCCTTCGGTATAGTTTGCAACCTCGGGAGCAGCGGTGTAAGCGAAGATGTAAGAGGTCATCATGGAAAGGGTTGCGAGAGCGGCAGAGCCGATAGCAAAGCCCTTACCGATAGCTGCGGTGGTGTTACCAACAGCGTCGAGCTCGTCGGTGATTTCACGAACCTCGGGCTCGAGGTAGGACATTTCTGCGATACCGCCGGCGTTATCGGAGATAGGACCGTAAGCGTCAACAGAAACGGTAACTGCAACGAAGGAAAGCATACCGATAGCAGCGGCTGCAACACCGTACATACCGGAAAGGAGGTAAGAACCGTAGATAGCAACACCGAGAACTACGCAGGGAAGCATACAGGAGATCATACCAAGTGCAAGACCCTGAGTGATGGTGAGTGCAGAACCCTCGATGGAAGCTGCGGAAAGCTCCTTGGTGGGGTTGTAGTCATAAGAAGTGTAGTATTCGGCAATCTTACCGATAACGATACCTGCGATGATACCGATAGCGGCAGCAACCCAGGGAGAAATCCAACCGATGTGGAATTCAACGGATTCGAAAACAGAAAGAGTGTTGCCGAGCTCGTCGGTAACCATTTCGCCGGTGAACTGGTTGAAGGAGAAGTATGCAACAACAGCGCCCAATACCATGGTAAGGATGGCAGAAACGTAGGTAGCGCCGTTAAGCTCTTTGTGGGGGTTATCGGAAAGCTTTCTGCGAATGAAGAGAGAAGCAATACCGATGATACAGGAAATAAGACCTACAGCTGCAAATGCAAGAGGGAAGTAGATCATAGCCATAAGAACCTTTTCGCCGCCGAATACGTGCTTTGCGAAAAGCTCGATGGCGAGAATGGTGCCGGAGAGAAGAGCGCCTACATAGCTCTCGAGAAGGTCGGAGCCGAGACCTGCAACGTCACCAACGTTGTCACCAACGTTGTCAGCGATGGTTGCGGGGTTTCTGGGGTCGTCTTCGGGAATGTGCTCTTCGGTCTTACCAACAAGGTCTGCACCCATGTCAGCAGCTTTGGTGTAGATACCGCCGCCGATACGAGCGAAGATAGCGATGATGGAGCAGCCGAGGGCATAACCGGAAAGGGTCATGGTGAAGCCCGCACCGAAGTTGAGGTTGCCGTTGATCATGCCGAGGATGCTCATGCAGGAAGCGGCCTGAGATTCATCAACTTCAGCAGCGATCTGACCTGCTGCAACACCAAATACGAGGAATACGATGAAAATACCGAGCAGGGCGCATCCGGAAACGAATAAAAATTATCCTTGCCGAATATCTCGGAAAGCTCCTTGGCATACGCAACGGCAGAGGGGTATTCTCCCGCCAACAGAAGCGACGGTATCCTACCCGCAAGACAGCCCGAAAGGGCGATAAGT
>JAZSDB010000221.1:0-5349 GCA_045530975.1 Eubacteriales bacterium | reverse complement strand
GATTATATTGTTTCCGAATTGTCTAAGGGTAATTACACAATAGATACATCCAAATATGACCTTAAGGTGGAGCATCTGCAGGAATTTTATCAGGATTTTTGCGACAATGAACCTCAGTTTTTCTTTTTGGACAGCTGCCGCTATTCTCTTTCCTATGACGGTAAATATGTCTATGCTTTATATTTTTCCTCCTCTTTTGAGGGCGGAAAGTCCAACGAGAAGGTAAAATTTGTTGAGGATTCCGTGAAGGCCATTATCGATACCGTTCCCGACGGACTTGACGATTTGGAAAAGGCAATGTATCTCCACGATTATATCTGCCTTAACTTCGAATATGACCTTACCTATTCCATTTATGATGTTTACAATCTGCTGAAAAACGAAACAGGCGTATGTCAGGCATATACCGAGCTTTATGACCTTCTTTTGCAGGCGGTAGGTATAGAAAGCCGTACTGCCAGCAGCGACAACCACATCTGGAATCAGGTGTATATAAACGGAAATTGGTACAATATAGATACTACCTGGGATGACCCTGTTGCCGACAGAAAGGGCTCCGCATTCCATAATGACTGCATGGGAACAAACGCAACCTTCCTTTCTACACACGGTGATTTTGTTTATAAATACGATTGTAACGACAATAGCTTTGAATCCTATTCCTGGCTTGAGTCAACCAAGCCCTTTGGCTTTGCCTACGGTGAAACCTATATGGTTGACGATAAATCCATTAAGCGCATAAATCTTGCTACCGATGAATCCGAAACCGTATACACCGTCAAGGATACCTGGTATGTGGGCGAGGGCTATTATACCAACGGCTTTTTGGGCATGGGCAGCTATGATAATAAATTGATTTTTAACGATACCGACGATATTTTCGCTCTTGACCCCAAAACCGGCGAGGTAGAGGTTTTGTGCACTCCCGAGCTTCCCGCAAACAACAATCTTTACGGTTGCTATGTTTCCAAGGGCAACTCTGTTGTGTATTTTTACGGCCCCAGCTACGGTCAATACGAATTTGCTCAGTTTGATCTCCAAACTTCTGACGAAGAAGAGGTTTTGGGTGATGTAAACGCTGACGGCATTTTCGATATTTTTGACTATATGCTTGTAAAAGCCATCTGTCTTAACATTACAGATGCAGATGAAACACTCAGAAAAGCTGCAGACGTTAACGAGGACGGCAGTGTTGACGTGTTCGACTATATGCAGTTGAAAACTTGGTATTTGAATCAGTAATCAGAGGCACTAAATGAAAAAATCCCTTGCTTTGTTGTTGGCATTTGCTCTTTTGCTTCTTGCGGGCTGCAGTCAATCTCAGGAGGACAGCACGTCTGCACCGGAGGATGCCTGCATTGTTCGCATTGCGGGCATGACAGGCCCCACCTCTATCGGTATGGTGGGTGTGATGGAAAAAAATGCCAACGGGCAGTCACTCAATAAATACTCTTTTACCGTTACCGGCTCTCCCGATGAGATTACAAAGATGCTGGCAAGAAAGGAGCTGGATGTTGCCGCAGTTCCCGCAAACCTTGCATCGGTGCTTTATAATAATACCGACGGCGAGATATGTATGCTGGCGGTTAATAATCTCGGCGTCCTTTACATCGTCACCAAGGGCGAAAGCATTTCCTCGGTAGAGGATTTGAAGGGTAAGACCATTTACACAACGGGAAAGGGCACCACTCCCGAATATGCTCTCCGCTATGTGCTTTCCGGCAACGGTATAAATCCCGACAGCGATGTGGAGATAGTTTTTAAAAGCGAGGCATCGGAGGTTGTGCAGGAGGCGGTGAAATCGGATAAGGTTATCGCTATGCTGCCCCAACCGCAGGTTGCCGTTGCAATGGGTAAGGCCGAGGGGCTGGAAATTGCTCTCGACCTTAACAAGGAATGGCAGAAGCTGGATAGCGAGGGAAGTATTGTCACCGGTGTGCTGGTGGTAAGAAGGTCCTTTGCACAGGAGCATCCGCAGGAGATAAAGAATTTTCTGCAGGAATATAAGGAGTCTGCCGATAAAGTGAATGAAAACCCGTCACAGACCGCTCTCCTTGTGGCAAAGCACGGTATTTTTGAAAATTCCGCTGTTATCGAAAAAGCTCTGCCCTATTGCAATATCAAATGTATAATCGGTGCGGAAATGAAAGCCCGCACAAATAAATACCTCGGAGTCCTTTATGAACAAGCCCCGCAATCCGTTGGGGGAAAGCTCCCCGAAGAGGATTTCTTCTACATTTGCCAATAAAAAGAATGTAATAGCTAAAACCGCCGCAGCGGTCATTGCTCTTGCGCTGTGGCACCTGCTGGCGGTTTTGCTGAATTCAAAGCTTCTCTTGGTCACCCCTTGGGAGGTTTTACAGCGTGCTGTAAAGCTTATGCAGACAGAGGGCTTTTTTTCGGTGGTTTCCTTCAGCTTGGTAAGGATATTATCGGGATTTCTTTCGGGTCTGGCGCTTGGAACGGTATTTGCTCTTTTGGCAGGCAGGTTCAAGTGGGTGGAATACCTCCTTTGGCCCTATATGCACACCATAAAAACCGTTCCCGTGGCATCCTTTGTGGTGCTGGCACTGCTGTGGGTTTCCTCGGTGAATCTTTCCTATCTTATCGCCCTTTTGATGGTGCTCCCCGTGGTTTACAACAATCTTTTGGAGGGCATACGGGCGGTTGATGATAAAATGCTTGAAATGGCGGATGTATTTAAAATGTCTGCCGTGAGCAGATTACGCTATATCCGTCTGCCTGCTTTAAAGCCCTTTGCTTTGTTGGCGGTTCGCATTTCTATGGGACTTGCCTGGAAAGCGGGCATTGCCGCCGAGCTTATCGGTTATCCCAATGGCTCCGTGGGCGAAAAGCTGTATTATTCGAAGATATTTATCAATACTGCCGATGTTTTTGCCTGGACACTGGTAATTGTAATCCTTGCGCTGATTTGCGAAAAGCTGCTTGTCCTTTTGGTGAAAAAAATCTTTGAAAGGTTGGAGCGCTAATGAATATTGTACTTTCGGATGTCAGTAAATCCTTCGGCAGTAAAAAGGTTTTAAGTAACATAAGCATCACCCTCCGTGAGGGCGGGAAATACTGTGTGATGGGCCCATCAGGTTGCGGCAAAACAACTCTGCTTAATTTGTGCATCGGGCTTACAGCGCCCGACAGCGGCATTGTGAGCGGTGTGCCTTCCAATGTTTCGGCGGTGTTTCAGGAGGATAGATTGTGCGAAAGCTTAACCCCTCTTGCCAATATAAGGGCGGTGACGGGAAAAGCCAAAGGGGAAAAGGAGATAATCCTTTTGCTGTCTGAGCTGGGATTGGAAAATGAAGTCAATAGCCCCCTTTCCTCTCTTTCGGGAGGAATGAGGCGCCGTGTGGCTATCGCAAGGGCGCTGGCGGTGGATTTTGACTTTATAATTCTTGACGAACCCTTTAAGGGCTTGGATGATATAACCCGTAAGCAGACGGCCGAGGTAATAAATCGCTATTCCTCGGGCAAAAAACTTCTACTTGCCACCCACGATATTACCGATGCTCAATTGCTTGATTGCCAAATTATAGAAAATTGGATTTAAGTAAAAATAAAAAACGCTCGAAATTAATCGAGCGTTTTTTTGTTTGTGTTATTTATGCCTGTTGGTTAGCCATTACAAGAGCGTAAATGTTGGGGTAGAGCTTCTGGAACTGCTTACCAAGTCTTTCGCCGTCATCGGGATCGTCCATAGAGGAATAATCCTCGGGATTGATGTCTTCGATGGTAACCTCGGTAATTTCCTCTGTTATGCTGAAGGAAGCATCGAAAGCTATGCCTGTAAATTCCATCTTGGCAGAGCCGGCAATGGTGCATTTGTTTTCGGTTGCGGTAATGTCGATAACAGCATTAATGGGAAGTGCCAAGGACATTCCGTCCATAGGAATAACAATGCCGGATATGGTCAATTTAACATTGGTATCGCTGTGTTCAAGAGTGAATACAACCTGTAAGGTCTGACCGTTTACGGTGATGGTAAGCTTGCCGTCGAATTTGTTTTCGGTAACGGTGCCTTCAATAGCAAAGAGGGTAGTGGTTACTTCGCCGAGAATGCTGTCTGCGCTGAGCTTCAATTCACCGGCCTCGCTGAGTGTATAGGTGATAACATACTTTTCGCTGTCGGCTTCCTGGGAGGGAGCGAAATTGATCTTAAAGCCGTTGTCGGTTACTGCATAAACAAAGGTCATTGTGTAGGCAACCTTTTCGGGCTCCATATTGTCTGCTACATAACCGCCGTCGAGAAGCTCGTCGTCATCGTAAATGATGTCCTCGTCGAAATTGCCGCCGTGATCGCATTCGCCGTCGGTAATGATATCCTCGTAGTTGTAATCATAATCGAAATAGTCAAGAGTGAAGTCGATACCTACGATGGCTTCTTCTGCAATCTGTACATTTACAACCAGCTTGGAAAAGTCATCGGCGATGTTATAATCGTCTTCCTTCATAAAGGAAAGGTCTTCGCCCCAAAGCTTGTTGGTAATTTCGTTTGCGAGAAGCTCATCTATAACGGCATCGAAAATTTCCTGCGCAATTTCTGCGGTGAGGGTAAAGGTTACAACGGTTGCGCCCTTGTATTCCTTGCCCTCCAAGGTGATGTCCTTAACCTCAGCGGTGTAGGCATCGTCCTTCAGATTGGAGCTTAAAACCTTTTCGATAATGCCACCCAAAATCTCGGGAAGCTTTTCATAATCGGAAGTGTCGGGAACAGAGCTCATACCCATGTCGGTCATCATTTCGAAAACATCGCTCATACCGAACTTTTCTTCGGTCAGTCCAAAGAAGTTGTCGAAATAAATGCCGTTGCCGTCGGTAAGTATATCAAAGGGGACGGTTTCGCCTGCAAGGGTAAGACTGCCGTCTGCTTGCATTTTAAAGCCGAGAGCCGATTCGCTGTCCATATCAAGCAAAAGGGAGCTCTTAAGGTTGAGAGGCAGACCGGGGATAGCGGATTCGCCTTCAGATTCCATTTTGTTCAAGGAAAGATCGATGTCAAGCTTGGAATCGCCTATTGCAAATGCATTTTCAATGGCGCTGTCATTTTCTTCGCTGCCTTCGGTGTTGATTTCACTAAAGGAATTCTTAAATGCATTTAAAAGCATTTCCTTGGGTGTGGGAGGCACGGAAGATTCTTCGCTTACGTCCTCGGTGGAGCTTTCTGCAACACTGCTGTCAACTGCGCTGCTTTCGTCTTCGTCCTCGCAAGCTGTCATTGCAAAAACAGAAAGAAGCATAAGCGCTGCTACAAAAAGCGCAATAATACGTTTTTTCATAATGTTACCTCATTTCTTGATCGCTATACGATCACATTAATATTATAGCACTATAATA
>JAZSDB010000148.1:0-10183 GCA_045530975.1 Eubacteriales bacterium | reverse complement strand
CGATGTTTGCCATAAAATGTGGCGAAGCCACACATCATTAGGCGTAGCCGTCATCATTGGGCGTTGCCCAACATCATTTGCCGAAGGCAAACATCATTCAAAAAACGCACCTTTGTCGGTAGACAAAAGTGCGTTTTTTGTTGGTGGAGCATAGGGGATTCGAACCCCTGACCCCAACACTGCCAGTGTTGTGCGCTCCCAGCTGCGCTAATGCCCCGTGGGTTTTACTATATCATATTCGCCACGGATTGTCAACACAAATTTTATGTTTTTCCGCCTTGGGCAATGCCACGCCTTGCCATTTCACGGTTAAGATAATTTATTACGGTTTTCTTGTCGCCGCTCCAGAGAGGGGAAACCAGATGCTTTTTCGGCGCATCGCCCGTTATGCGGTGCACTACAATATGGGCAGGCAGGTTCTCAATGCAGGCAAACAATATGTCGGCGTATTCCTCCAATGTAAGGGTGGAGAATTTCCCATTTTCGTAATCGGAGCAGAGGTCGGTGCCCCTTAAAACGTGTAAAAGCTGAAGCTTAACCCCCTTTGTACCGCATTCTACCGCAAAGGAAAGGGTGTTTAAAATATCCTCCTTTGTTTCTCCCGGCAGACCGATAATTATGTGGGTTACAACCTCTATACCACGGTCGGAGAGCTTTTGAACCGCTGTGCGGTAATCGCTGTTTGGATAGCAACGGCGGATGTATTTTGCGCTGTCCTCATTGGAGGTTTGCAGTCCAAGCTCTACCCAAATCGGCTTTATTTTGTTCAGCTCGTTCAGTAAATCCAGCACGTCATCGGGTAGGCAGTCGGGACGGGTGGCAATGGATATTGCCGCAATGTCATCACGGTTAATAACCTGTGTGAATATCCTTTCAAGATAATCCACGGGAGCGTAGGTGTTTGTGTAGCTTTGAAAATAGGCAATAAATCTTTCCGCCTTGGTTTTCTTGGCAACCAGCGCCTTTGCCCTTTCGATTTGCAGAGAAATGTCCTCGCCGCTTTGGGCAAAATGAGAGCTGCCCTCCAGACAGAAAATACAGCCACGGCAATCCTTTGTGCCGTCACGGTTGGGGCAGGTCAGTCCCAAATCAAGGGAAAGCTTGTATATTTTCTCGCCAAAGCGTTCATTTAAATATTGGTTTAATGAATAATATCCTGCCAAGGACGTCACCTCTTTTCGATTATATTATAACAAAATCACAGAGATTTGCAACCGAATATTGACTATACGGGCAGGGTTTGGTAAAATAATACCAGAAAAATGCAGGAAGTGACAAAATGAAAATATCCACCGAAATACGCTCCGCCGCACGTTTGGTAGGTGAAGAAAAAGCGATAGAATTAATAGCAAAGGCAGGGTTCCACGGCTGGGATTTCTCTATGCTCAGTATGGTAAATTATAATTGGAGCACCGGCGTTTGCTCGCCCTGCGACCATCCTCTGGCAGGCAGGGATTATCTTAAAAAGGTGCGCCAAATGAAGCAGGTGGGTCTTGATAACGGCATTGTCTGCAATCAATCCCACGCCGCATATCCCACCTATTGCAAGGAAATCCGTGATACCTTTGAGCGTGCCATAGAAATGACAGCCGAGGCAGGGGGAGAGATTTGTGTTATCCACCCCGATAATTTCAAATCGGCCGAGGAAAATGCCGAGATGTTTTTCCAATATCTTCCTATGGCAAAGCAGTACGGTGTGAAGATAGCCGCTGAAAATATGTGGAGCTGGAGCGATGAAAAGCAGGGCATTGTTTCTGCGGCCTGCTCCGACCCGAAAAGCTTTTTGGACCATCTGAATGCGGTTAATGACGATTTCTTTGTGGCCTGCCTTGATATAGGTCACGCTTCTCTGACAGGGCTGGATACCTCTCCCTACGATATGATAATGGCGCTGGGCGATAAGCTGCAGTCACTCCACATCCACGATAATGACCTATATCACGATTCTCATCAGATTCCCTTTACTATGAAAATCGATTTTGATAAGGTGGCGCAGGCCCTTAAAAATATAGGATATTCGGGCTATTTGACTCTGGAAGCGGTATGCTATCCCGCAAGCTGCACGGCCGATACTCTTTTTGCCGCATTGCAGGAAATGGCCGCCTCCGCAAACCGACTTTCGGATATGATAGAAAAATAAAGGCAAAAGTAAAGTCCGTGGCCCTTTGGCCTCGGACTTTTGTTTTTATGGGTTAACCGCTTTTTCAAATCTGTTGAAAAGCTCCTCGGACATTGCTTTAAAACGGTCCTTGTCTACCTTTGTTACCCTTCGGTCGTAGGTAAGCAGACCGTTGGTTTCGTCCTCCACATCGCTTAGCTGAGTGAGCACCGCCCCACACAGCCCGTTGTCGATGGCGGGGAATATTTCCTTTTCATAAAGGGAGATAAGGGCATTTTCCAGCGCCTCGGCTGTTTTAAAGAGCTTGTAGCCGTAATTATCCTTTAAATTAAAGCAATGACCCTCTATTCTGCAGGAATAACCGCCGAATTCGGAAAGCACGGCAGGACGTCGGGTGGCGTTTTTCAGCTTTACGGGCTTGAAGTAAATATGTATGCTTTCCACATCGCTCTTGGTTTCGGTAAACCAGCCGGAGGTGGTGTCGAAAATACGGGTTTTGTCCCAAGCTTTCATAAGAGTGTAGTTTTCGTCGGCGTCATACTGTCCCCAGCCCTCGTTGAAAATGGTGTAATACATTACCGAGGGGTGATTGTACAGACAGTCGATAATGCCCTTGCAGGTCTTTTCAAATTCACGTCGTCTTTCCTCGGTGGCTCTATGGGAAATGCCCCTTTTAAGAAAGAGGGTAGGCAGTGCGGTGTCTATGAAAAAGCTGTATTTGCCGCTGTTTATCATATCCTGAAAAACAGCCATACCGTATTTGTCGCAGTAATAGTAAAAAATATCCGGCTCCAGCTTGATGTGCTTGCGAAGCATATTAAAGCCCAGCTCCTTGGATTTTGCGATGTCCTCGGAATAACCTCTTTCGGATGCAGGGAGAAAAATCCCGTCGCTGAAATATCCTTGGTCCAGCAGACCGTGGAAGAAATAGGGCCTTCCGTTGAGGCAGAGGCAGGGCCTGCCTCCCATTAGCTCCGAGGTGACGGTGCGCAGTCCGAAGTAGGAATGGATTTCATCGTCACCGCAGGATATGGAAAAATCGTACAGATGGGGATTTTCGGGAGTCCAGCAGATGGGGCTTTCCACCTCCAAACGAAAATGGCCGCCTGTGAAGGTGTAGCTTTTTCCTTGAAAATTCAGCCGCTTTTCTTCTTTTCCGCCGATGATTTCCAAATCTATTCCCCTAAGGTCGGGGGTTATTTTTATGTTTTTTATGTAGTCGGCAGGAAGGGACTCCAGCCATACGGTTTGCCATATTCCGCTTATTTTGGTGTACCACATTCCGCCGCGCTTCTTGCTTTGCTTGCCGTAGGGGAGATGGAGATGGGTAGGGTCGCTGACATATAGGGTAATGTTGTTTTCTCCTATGGAAAGAAAGGGAGAAATATCTATGGAAAAGGGCAGGTATCCTCCCACATTTTCTCCTGCTTCTATGCCGTTTACGAATAGCTTTGCGTATTGGTCGCAGGCGCCGAAATGGAGGAGGGTGGTTTCCTTTACAAAATCCTGCTCCAAGGTGAAATTACGGCTGTAAATGAGAGTGTCCTCGTCATTTATATGGGCCATTACTCCCGAAACAGGACTTTCGGGCACAAAGGGCACAAGAATTTTTCCGTTGTAAAAATCCTCACCCTTCCGCACAATGCGAAAATCCCATAGACCGTTAAGGCAAAGATAGGAATTTCTGCGCAGCTGAGGGCGTGGGTATTGAGAAAAGGGGATAGGATTTTCCTTTAGGTCGGATTGAAAATCGGTTTCCAAATGGACAAAGGGGCTTTCCGTCATATCGGCATCACTTTCTTTTTTGGAGTGAGGAAATTCTATCATAATAAGGATAATTTTGCAAGGGAGTGAAAACAAAAAAGCCACTATACGGTGGCTTTTATTGCATTTGATTTATTGCTTTGCTTTTGCGGAAGCGATAGCGTTCTTGATGGTGGAGAAGGAGCCCACAATGCAGAGAAGAACGCCCAAGCCGAGATCGAGAAGATAGCTGGATGCGATATCGGGATCTTCAAGGAAGAGATATGCTCCGCGGAAGGCCTCGGAAAGGGTGATTGTGAAATCTATTTCGCCGTTGGCATACCATTCCTCATAGGCCAGATAAACATCATAGGCAAGACAGCTGTACCAAGCTATGATGATTACGATAAGAGCGATAATTGCAGAAGCAATAACACCCTTTACGCTTTCGCCCTTGGCAAAGAGGGAATAGCCCTTAATAGCGCAGATGACGCCCACAAAGCCGCTGATACCTGCCAAAAAGCCAACCTGATAGAGCACAAACCAAAGAATACCGCCTGCCAAAGCAAAAAGGAAGGCGCCAACCAAGCCCGCACCGAAATTTTCCTTCGGCTTTTCTTCAAAAGCAGGAGCGGGAGCAGGTTGGGGAGCAGAGGTCTGTTCATCGGTGAAATTGGGTTCGAAATTTTCGTTCATACCGAAATCTCCTTTGTGTTTTATGACTATATTGTATAACAAATATTAAGAAATGTCAACAAGAGTCAAAAAATATCATTGATTTTACTGTATCTGTTTGTTTTGCGGAGAGGGTAGTGCAAATTTGTAGTTCACTACAATGCGACCTCAAAAAAGGAATTGTATAAAATTTTTAAAATATGGGGGATTTTTATTGATTTTAATAGGGAAGAGGTGTATAATTATTAGGTTGATAAATGGGAAAGGAGAAATAGATATGGATATGAATCTGCCCGAGCCCCTTTTAACCTTTGCGGGCTATAAAAGTTCTATACAAAACTGTTCGAAGCTGACCGTGCAGGAATATCTGAACGATTTGATTCTCTTTTTCCGTTATATAATTGTTTCACGCAGAGGCGATAACCCCGAAAGAACCGAAATGAAGGACGTCAGCATTGTCGGGCTGGATTATGAGCTTGCCGCTTCGGTAAAGAGCGAGGAAATTTATGCCTATATGCTTTATCTTGCCTCCGGCAGAGGAAATAAGGTGCGGATACGTGCCAGACGGCTTTCTGCCATAAAGGCATTTTATAAATATCATACCGTTAAATCCCGCAGGATAGAGGACAATCCCGCAAAGGATATCGACAGCCCTGCCATAAAGGCGGCACTGCCAAAGTATCTGTCGCTGGATGAAAGTATTTCCCTTTTGGAAAGCATACCTCGGGATTGCCCCACCTTTGAAAGGGATTACTGCATAATAACATTGTTTTTGAATTGCGGTATGCGTCTGTCCGAGCTGGTAGGAATAAATCTGGCGGATATCGATGCAGACCTTTCAAAATTGAAGGTGACGGGCAAGGGCAGTAAGATGAGAGTGATTTATCTCAATGCCGCCTGCCGCTCTGCTCTGCACGATTATTTGTCGGTGCGCCAAAGCAAGGCCACACAGTACGGCCAGCCCATTATAGATAAGAATGCGCTGTTTTTGAGCTCACGCCGCACCCGCATTTCCAATCAGATGGTTCAGACAATGGTTTATAAGTATTTGGACCTTGCGGGCTTGGGAGGAAGAGGCCTTTCGGTACATAAATTGCGCCATACGGCGGCAACATTGATGTATAATGAGGGCGATGTGGATGTTCTGGCAATAAAGGATATTCTGGGCCACGAGCAGTTGACAACCACGCAGATTTATACTCACCTTTCAAGTAAACAATTGGAAGCGGCGGTAAACGCCAACCCTCTGTCCAAAGTAAAAAAATAAGGAGCTTCGGATTGCCGAAAAGAGATATTATGAATAAAACAAATTCTTTGAAAAAGGCGATAAACAAAACGGCGGATTTTATATACAATAACCGCTTTTTCATCCTTACGGTGGTGTTTCTCGCCATAATGTGTCTTGCTCCCCTTAAGCTGATGGCTACAACCAAGGGCCACGACTTCGGCTTCCATCTTCAGCGCACACAGGCCTTGGCGGAGGAAATTTCAAAGGGGAACTATTTTCCCCGTATCTATTCCAACATATTTGGCGGAAACGGATATGCCACACCCCTCTTTTACGGCGATTTGTTTATGATGATTCCCGCATTGATGGTGGCTTGGTTTGAAGTCCCTCTTGTGGATGCCCATGCGTATTTTGTGGCTATTCTTTTTGTTGCCTCCACTTTAAGTATGTATTTTTGCACCTATTCGGTTACCGGAAGTAAAAGAGCCGGCTTTTGCGGTGCAATGATGTATGGGCTTTCTTCCTATATGGTGACCGACCTTATTATCAGAAGTGCTCTCGGCGAGGCGCAGGCCTTTGTGTTCCTCCCCGTGGCCTTTGCCGGTCTTTACCATATCCTTTACGGCAAAATCCATAAATGGTATTTGCTTGCTTTGGGTCTGGCGGGAATGGTTTACTGTCACCTGCTTTCCTCGGTAGTGACCGTTGTTACACTGTTTCTCTTCCTGCTTCTTTCCGTGAAGCAGATTAAGGAAAACCCCAAGCGCTTAATTTGGATCGGTGTCAGCGCTGCTGTGTTTGTGGGCTTGACCGCTAATTTTATGTTCCCTATGCTGGAGCAGATGGCATCGGGCACCTTCCTGGCCACCGACGGTTATTCGGCTACAAAATTCGGATTGCTTTCCGAGCGTGCAATGCCTTGGTGGGCGCTGTTCTATGATAATGCTACGAACCTAAAGCTCAGCGATGTTTTTATACCCAACGGTATGGGCGTGGCAGGTCTTGTTTTTGCCGGAATTTATGTTTATAATTTCAAGAAATACAGGGACGGACTTGTTACAAAATTACTTATCCTGGCAGGATTTACCTTGTTTATGACTTCCTCCTTCTTCCCTTGGGATTGGTTCCAGGATGTGGCAGGCGTTTTGCAGTTCCCCTGGCGCTTGTTGGTGTTTCCTACCTTCTTCCTGGCTTGGGCGGCGGCAAAATATTTCGCCGAGGAGCCCGCTTCGGAAGAAACCTCTGCCGATGGGGAGGGCGAATCCAAAGTCATCGAAAAGTCCGAGAATACACCCCCAAAAGCCCGCAAAACCGGTGAAATTTCCATGCTGATGTATGTTGTTGTGGCGCTTTCCCTCTGTTCCTATGTTATGGGTGGTGTGGGCCATTTCAATACCTATACCCGTTGCAAGCTTTTGGACACAAAAATAGATTATATCTATGAGAATAGAGTCGGAGCCGCAGAATATCTTCCTTCCTATGAGGATCTTTCCGAGGACCCGTTGTATGTGACAAAATATAAAAGCGCTCTTATAAAGCTGAAGGATACCGTTTTTACCGACGGTAACCCTGCTTATCTGGAGATGAACAGAGAGGGCACGAAATTGGTGGTCCAATACCGAAAAATGAATAAGGACGATGCCTATATTGAGGTGCCTCTGCTTATGTATCGCGGCTATACGGCAGTAACCGATGACGGCGAGCGTCTGGAATGCTGTTACGGTACCTTTAACCGTATTCGTGTAAATGTGGGCGACCGCCGTGACGGCAGTGTCACCTTTGAATATACCGGCACAACCGTGCAGAAGCTGAGCGGATTTATAAGCATTGCTTCTCTGGTGGCCTTGGCGGGCTATGTGGTTTGGAGTACCCTCCGCCGTAGAGAAGAGGAGAAAAGGACCAACCGTGTGCAGGAGCTTAAGAGCACAAGCGAGGAATAATTATGCTTGAAAAGAAGATAACCGTTGCCAGCTTTGATGTTTACCCCAACAGTACATTGAAGCCCGCAGCATTGCAGAAATATATGCAGCAGCTTGCCCGTGAGGATTGCGATGCAATGGGCTGCACATATATAGATATGCGTAACGTTAATATGGTTTTTGTTATGACAAAAATGGGTATAAATATAAATTGTCCCGTTTTTGCCTATGATGAATTGACGGTGCGTACCTACAATAACCGTATTTCGGGCGTGACCTTTGAGCGTGAATTTGAATTTTACCGTAAGGGACAAGAGGTTATTCACGCTACTACACAGTGGGTAATTGTAAATTTTGATGACCGCAAAATTGTGCGCCCCCGTATGTTTCCCTTTGAAATCCCTGCCCATAATATAGCTTGCGCTTCGGTGGAAATCCCCCGTGCCATCGCTGTTCCCGAGGACAGCAAGGGAGTGGGACAGCGTATCGTTGCCCTTTCCGATTTGGACGAAAACGACCACCTGAATAATTGCGTTTATTCGGATATTGCAATGGATGCACTTGCCGATTACGACAGAAAGAATGATTTTGTAAGGTCGGTGAAAATTATTTACCGTCACGAGGCGAGAATAAATGAAATTCTTTCTCTTTCGGTGGGTAAATCGGCAGAATCCGACGGAATTTATTCTATTTCCGCTTTTAACGAAAGCAATCAAACGGCTTGTTTCGAGGCAGAAATAGGGTTGGGTAAAATTAACGGTTGATTTTTTGTGAAAAAGAGTATATAATCTTATGGAGATTTCGGAAAGGAGTGTTTGTATGTCCGAGCTTATCAGAAATATCACAAATAACCGTGCCGCATACCACGAATATTTCGTGGAAGATAAGTTCGAGGCAGGCATCGAGCTTTTCGGTACCGAGGTAAAATCTCTTCGTATGGGCAGAGTTAATCTGAAGGATTCCTTCTGCCGTATCGATAAGGGAGAGCTTACCGCCTACGGCATTCACATCAGTCCTTACGAAAAGGGTAATATTTTTAATAGGGATCCTTACCGTCCCCGCCGTCTTTTAATGCATCGCCGTGAGATTGACCGTCTTTTCGGTAAGGTAGGCCAGCAGGGCTATTCCATTATTCCCCTTTCTCTTTATTTCAAGGGACGTTGGGTAAAGGTGGAACTGGGACTGTGTAAGGGTAAAAAGCTTTACGATAAGCGTGCCGTTGAGGCAGAAAAATCTGCCCGCCGTGAAATTGAAAGAGCAGAAAAGGGTGGTTACTAATGGCCACCTGGATAATGCACCTTCGTGTGGCAGAGAAGATTTTGCCTTATCTTGGCGATATAGACGAGACTGCTTATTACGTGGGCAGTATCGCTCCCGACAGCGGTACAATGGTGGATAATTTCACCTACCTGCCCACCAAGGATGTTTCTCATTGGAAGCGTGACGATGTGAGCTATGAACAGCGCTTCGAGGATAATTACGCCTTTTTCGAGAAATACGGAAAGAAGGAAAAGGATAATTTCCGCCGTTCCTTCTTCTTGGGATATTACGTCCATATTTTAACAGATACGGTTTATGTCCGTGATATTATACATCCTTATATAGATGCTCACGGGAAGCCCTTTTGGCGCAAGAATATAGAAACCATCCGTGCCGGATGGTATGAGCTGGATTTCCGCTTTATCACCGAGAATAGCGATTATCATCCTTTCAAGGTTATCAGTGCGGTGACGGAATTTCCCAATGATTATCTGGATTATTTTTCGCCTACCGATATTACCGAGCGTGTTCACCATGCGGTAAAGCTTTACCGCGGCGCAAGGGTTAATCCGGAGCAGGTTTTTCTTACCATTGATAAGCCCCGTCAGGAGCGATTGATGGAGGAAATGCAGGAAATAATATTAACAGAATTAAAAAAGCATAATATAATATAGCTGTTTTGTGAAAGGGCTTTGAGTAATCAATGCCCCCTCTATGGGGCCGTAAAGGTTTCGACGGGGATCGTGAAACGGAGTAAGCGAGCGGAAGCGCATAACTTCCTAAAAATGTGCACTTTAAAATTAAACGCTAACAATAACAAATTAGCAGTAGCTGCGTAACGCAGCTACCGTCGTACCGAAGAATACCGCGGCTTCGGCTACGGCGTCACTTAGCGGTGAACGTGTGTTGGGCAAAGCTTTGAGCCCTTCCATGAACTAATGAAGCTACCGTCCGTATGAGCCTGCCCTTCGGCATATACGGTGGGGAATCCTAAAGAATGGCTGCGCTCGGAGAAAGCACCGCGGATGGGTTTTCGGACAGGGGTTCGATTCCCCTCGGCTCCACCAATAAAGGTTGATAATCTGCTGATTTTTAGCGGATTATTGGCCTTTTTTATGTAATTTTCGGGACTGTCGTTACTGACAGCCCCTTTTTTCTTTTTAAGATTTACGTTGTATATCGCATCGGCAATCGTTGGTTCATTCTTTATGATATAATCGACAAGCGTTTCGTCTTCGC
>JAZSDB010000178.1:0-2259 GCA_045530975.1 Eubacteriales bacterium | reverse complement strand
AGAGAATTCAATCTGTCCATCTCCTTCATACAACGGTAAAGCCAACGGGTGGTGCGGTCAACCGATTTGCTGATATATTTATGGTCGGCAACGGAGGAGGGACATTCGTCAAAAGCCATTGCGATGGTGGAGGCAAGCTTGGACTGAATCTGCATACTTACCTCGGGGCTCATAAATATCTTTGCGCCGTCCATGTGGGACTGGAAGGTTACACCCTCCTCGGTGATATTGCGGAGCTGAGCAAGGGAAAACACCTGAAATCCGCCGCTGTCGGTAAGCACGGGCTTGTCCCAATTGAAAAATTTATGAATACCGCCCAGCTGATAAATTATATCCTCACCGGGGCGCACGTGGAGGTGATATGTATTTGAAAGCTCCACCTGACAGCCGATATTTTTAAGGTCGCCCGTGGAGATACCGCCCTTAATGGCGGCGGAGGTACCTACGTTCATAAAAACGGGAGTCTGAATATCACCGTGTACGGTTTTGAAGGTACCCACTCGGGCGGCACCGCAGGTTTTATGTATTGTAAAGCTCATAATTATTTACCTATCAAAATATTTTTCTATTTCCCGCTTGGGAAGCTTTTTAATAAAGGGTCTGCCGTGGGGACAATAGCGCAAAGAAGGATTCTCGGCAAGCATTCTCACCACATTTTCATCGTCCTCGGGGCGGTTTTTCACGCCTGCCTTCAAGGCCGCCTTGCAGGCAACGGTATACAAGGCACGGTCGCAACGCTCCTTAAAGGAAAGCTGGTTACCGTCGGCAAGAGCGGAGGCAAAATCCTCCAAAATACCGCTAAGCCCCTTTATGTTTGAAAGAGTGACGGGGACGGTGCGCACCAGCAGGGTACCCTCTCCGAAATCCTCTACGGCAAAGCCCTTTTCCTCTAAATATGCTTTGTTTTCAAGCAAAAGAGTGGCCTGCTCTCTGTCCATGGAAACGGGAATACCTGTCAACAGCTCCTGCACGTGAAGCTCTTTATTGGCGGCAAGGCCCTCGTAAATAATGCGCTCGTGGGCGGCGTGCTTATCTATAACCAGCACGTTTTCCTCGGTTTCCACGAAAATGTAGGAATCGTATGCCTGACCTATCATTCGCCATACCGGCTTTTGCTCTACCATCACGGTCTGAGCATACTCTCCCCTGCCTTCTTCCTCTGCAAAGCTTTCCTTTGCAAAGGGGTCCCGCACCACAAAGCTGCTTTCGGAGCCGGTTACATCCTCTTCGCCTATGTCGGCACGGAAGGACGGTCTTGAATTATAAGAGGTAGTGACGGTTTTTTCTTCCTTAACGTCGGCGGTTTTAATGTCGGTTGCCTTAACGTCGGCGGTTTTCTCCGGCGATTCTTTTTTTACGGGAACCTCTTCCGCCTTTACGTCAAGATTAAGAAAGACCTTCTGTGCACCCAAGCCCAAGTCCTCGGAACGGTAATCAGGACTTACCGCCTTACTGTCATCTATTGGGGCGGCTTCGGCAGAGAGCTTTTGTTGGTCATTGGAAACCAAAAGTCCCTCATCGGGGGTGCCGCAAAGGGCATTCTTCACGCTGTAATAAACACAGCGGAACACATCCCTTTCAGAGGCAAACTTTATTTCGGTTTTTGCGGGATGAACATTGACATCGGTGAGCTGAGGATCCAAAGTAACAAAAATTACACAGCCGGGGAATTTTCCACGGGGAATAAAGGAGCGGAATGCCTCCTCCAATGCCGCCTGCACAGTTTTGCTCTTTACATAACGGCCGTTTACATACATTATCTGCATATTACGGCTGCCGCGAGCCTTATCGGGGGTGGTTATATATCCCTCTACCCTCACTCCGCTGAGCTCATACTCTATCTGTATAAGCGATTTTGCAAATTCTCTGCCGTAAATGGCATAAATGGCGGGATACAGCTTTCCGTCACCTGCGGTGGTAAATCTGCGCTCGCCGTCGGAAATAACGGTAAAAGAGATTTCGGGGTGGGAAAGGGCCAGCTTTTCTGCCGCCGCAATACAGGATGCACCCTCGGTGCCGTCCTTTTTAAGGAATTTCTGCCTTGCGGGGGTGTTGTAGAAAATATCCCTCATTGCCACGGTGGTGCCGTCGGGACAGCCGGTATCAACCATTACAATTCCGTTTTCATCGGATGTAAGGCGGGTGCCCATTTCCTCGCTGCGGTGCTTGGTAATTATATCCAGTCGGGAAACCGAGCCGATGGCAGCCAACGCTTCACCACGGAAGCCCAGGGAGGTAATTCCGTTTATATCGTCACCG
>JAZSDB010000096.1:0-4413 GCA_045530975.1 Eubacteriales bacterium | reverse complement strand
GTGGGCAAGGCATTTTCCGATATGTCCCTGCTTGATCTTGCAGAAATTTGCAAATAAGGAGGAAGGGTTTTTATGAAATACGAAACAGTCATAGGCCTTGAGGTTCACGTTGAGCTGGCCACCAAATCCAAAATTTTCTGTCCCTGCTCGGCCCATTCCTACGGCGCCGACCCCAACTCCCACGTTTGCCCCGCCTGCTGCGGTATGCCCGGTATGCTTCCCGTGGTGAACAAAACCGTGGTGGATTACGGTATGAAAGCCGGTTTGATGCTTAATTGCCGTATCAACCGCACCACCACCTTCGATAAAAAGAGCTATTATTATCCCGACCTTCCTGCCGCCTACCAGACCACCCAGTGGTTTGCTCCCGTGGCGGTGGACGGCTTGGTTGAAATAGAAACCAAGGCCGGCAAAAAGGGTGTCCGCATTAAGCAGATACACATGGAAGAGGATGCCGGCAAGCTGGTTCACGATATAAGCGAGGGTACCACCCACGTTGACTTTAACCGTACCAGCGTTCCCCTTATCGAGATTGTAAGCCAGCCCGACCTTTCAAGCGCAGAGGAAGTGGAGGCATATCTTGAAAGACTGAAGGTTCTTCTCCGCTATGCCAAGGTAGCCGAATGTGAAATGGCTCACGGTACAATGCGTTGCGACGTTAACCTTTCTGTACGTCCTGAGGGCAGCGATGTTCTCGGTGTTCGTACCGAAATGAAGAATATGAACTCTATCGAGGCAATTAAGAGAGCCATCGAATACGAAACAGCAAGACATATCGATGCCATCGAAAACGGCACCGAGGTTCTTGTGCAGGAAACCCGCCGTTGGGACGATATAAAGGGCAAGAGCTTCGCAATGCGCAGCAAGGAAACCGCAGGCGATTACCGCTACTTCCCCGACCCCAACGTAATGCCCGTTGTTATTGATGAAGAATGGTTCGATTCCATCCGTGAATCCCTCCCCGAGCTTCCCGAGGTTAAGCGTGCACGCTATACCGAGGAATATGCTCTCAGCGATTACGATGCCGAGCAGCTCACCAGAAGTATTGCGGTTTGCGAATGCTTCGAGGCGGCTTATTCGGTTTGCAAGAGCGCAAAGGATGCGGCCAACTGGATGATTTCCGAGGTTATGAATGTTCTCAACAGTAAGCAGATGACCTATGATATGCTCAATATCGACGGTGCCCGTCTCGGCGAGCTCATCCTTTTGGTTAAGGACGGCAAGGTTGGACGTGCCAACGGTAAAAAGATTCTTGCGGCGATGTTCGATGATGCTTCCCTCAACCCTGCCGAATATGCCAAGGCCAACGGCTTGATCGTGGTAGAAAACAATGACCTTGTGGAAAAGGTTGTCAAGGGTGTTCTTGAAGCAGACCCCGCCACCGTACAGGATTACAAGGGCGGCAAGGAAAAGGCGCTTACCGCACTTATCGGCCGTTGCATGAAGGAGCTGAGAGGCAACTGCAATCCTCAGACTCTCCGTGAAATCCTGCTGGATAATATCAATAAAATGTAACACCTTCAAGGGTGAAAATGCATTTAAGGGCTGCCCTTGGGCGGCCCTTTACTTTAAGGAGCAAAGTATGAAAAAGATTTTAACCGTTTATACCGGCGGAACCATTTGCTCGGTGGCTGACGGAAATCAAAGATCGCTGGATACCGAGCTGGCAAAGCGTGTAATTGTGGCAAATTTTGTCAGCGGCCCCTCGCCCTTTGCCCATTTGGGCGCCGAGCTCTTCTTCGATTCGGAGTTGCCCAAGGAAAACCAAACCTTAAGCGAAAATATGACAATATCCAAGCTGAACTGCATAATACAGCATATAAAAAGCTTTGATTTAAGCCAATTTTCGGGCATAATCGTGCTTCACGGCACCGATACTCTTGCCCATACCGCAGCTCTCTTTTCCATTGTCTTTGCCGACCTGCCCATTCCCCTTATGCTGGTTTCGGGCAACCGTCCTCCGCAGGATGGTAAAACCAATGCCAACGATAATTTTGCCACCGCCGCAGAGCTTATCTGCAAGGGAATTGCCCCCAATGTTTATGCCCCCTACCGCAATTCCGACGGAAAGATTTATCTCCACTTGGGCAGTAATCTCATGCAGTGCGAAAATTTCTCGGAAAGCTTCCGCAGTGCAGACAGCGAAAATACCCTTCTTGCCAAAGATGAAGCGCTTTTTTCAAAGGCGGAAAAGCTTTCCCGCCAAAGAACTCCCCTGCCCTTCGATTATGCAGGAATTAAGAGCAATGTGCTGCTTTTAAAGCCCTATGTGGGATTGGATTATGACCGCATTTCCCTTGAGGGTATAGGAGCAATCGCCCACGGCACCTATCATTCGGGCACCGTATGTGTTGAGCGCAACAGCCCCGATATGCCCGTTCTTCCCTCTTCAATTATTTCCCTTGCAAAGCGGTGCAAGGCATTGGATATTCCCCTTTTTGTTGCCCCCTGCGAGCTCTCCTCCGACCAATATTCCTCCGCCTTCGATGCATCAAGCAACGGCTGTATTCCCGTAAACTGCACCATCGAAACCCTCTATGCCAAGCTGCTTCTCGCCCTTTCCGCAGGGCTGACCGCCGACAAGCTTAAAAGCTTTGTGCTTAATCCGTAAATAACCGCTTTCATACCCGAAAATAACAAAAAGAACGGTTAAACCGTTCTTTTTTGTTTGTTATAGTTTGTAAAATCTTAATTGCATTTTATCCCGTTGTTTTTTATAGAGTGCCCTGTTGGGAGCAAAAATGCAAAGCTTATACATTATATCCAACGCCATTTTAAGATACTCTTTTTTCTTTTCATGCTCAGGAATAATGGTGGAAATATTGTTATACGAAACAGCCAAATCGTGCAAAGCTTGAATTGTGCCGGTTTCATCGGCAAGAGATTTTCTTATTTCAAGGGATTTTTCATAATAGTCCTTGGCGCTGTTAATGTCACCAAGGGCTTTATATATATTACCCAGCTTATTATAGCTTACAGATACCTCTCTTCTTGATTCAATTGTGCCGGTTTCGTCGGCAAGGGATTTTGCTGTTTCACAAAATTTTTCATAATATCCCTTGGCGCTGTTCAAATCACCGAGAGCTTTATAAATATTTCCAAGGTTATTATAGCTTATCGATAAATCTCTTCTTGCCTCAATTGTACTTGTTTCTTCAACAAGCAATTTGAAAATGTCAAAAGCTCTTTCATAATATTCCTTTGCTTTATTTAAGTCATGAAGGGATTTGTATATATCGCCAAGACTATCATTGCTTACAGCAAAATCTCTTTTTATTTTGATTGTGTTTGTTACATCGGCAAGGAATTTGAAAATTTCAAAGGATTTTTCATAATATTCCTTGGCGCGGTTTAAATCCCCGAGAGATGTATATATCTCTCCAAGCTTATTATAGCTTACAGACAACTCTCTTCTTGCATGAACTGTACCCGTTTCGTCGTCAAGGGGCTCTCTTATTTCAAGAGATTTTTCATAATATTCCTTGGCACCATTTAAATCTCCGAGAGATATACAGATATCTCCAAGACGTTCATAGCTTACAGCAATATTACATTTTATAATATTGTTCTGAATTGAATGATTTTGGCAGATTTCAAGACCGAGAAGATATTTTTCCTTTGCTTTATCAAGCTTTGCTATATCTCTGTATGCATCGCCGCAATCTGTAATAACCCAGAAAAGGTTATCTTCGTTTTCTTCATTAGGGTTATTATTATAAATCGACTGAAAATGCTCTATCTTTTTTTCGTGCCAGAGGATAGCTTTTTGGAAATCACGGTCAACGCCAAAGCCCATATTATACATATCTATAAGCTTGTCCATTGCCTCAACAATGCCGTTTTCAGCCGCAAAGCTTATAAGCTCTACCGCCTTTTGGTGGTCAACCTCCACATCAATACCGTTGAGGTATGCCAGACCGATAAAGAAATTGTGCATAGAGTTTTTGTCGTTTTCCTTTATGGCCATTTTCTTTATTGCGGAAAGCAGTGCATCGGAAAATTCAGCTTCGTTTCGGGGATTTATACATTCTGGCAAGCCCTTATATTTACGTCTGAGCTTGAACTTTCTTGTCTTTACCATTTCGGCAGGGAGGATATTCTTTCCCTCGTCCCTTGCCATAGGGTATTCGGTGGTCATAACGTAATTGATTTCGTTAACTAGATTGGGGGTGACCGCCAGCACGAAAAGCTCGCTCTTTTCCAGCGCCGCTTTTATAGAATCATTGAAGTTTTCGCCGGGGGTCAGAAATTCATCGTACCAGATGGCAATATCACGGTAAAGAGGGTTTTTGTGGATAAGGCGCATAAGGTCCTGCGCCTCTTTTCTGTCCTTTTTGCGGTAGCTGAGGAAAATATAGGCGTCGAAGGCGTCCTGAACCAAGTCGGATCGTAGCCATGTCGTTCTGTGGGCCA
>JAZSDB010000223.1:0-3014 GCA_045530975.1 Eubacteriales bacterium | reverse complement strand
CGTCGGTGACATAGGAACCGGCGACAATGCCGACGTTCGTAATCTTGAACACGTTGCGCACTTCGGCATGACCGAGCACCTTCTCGCGATATTCCGGCGCGAGCAGGCCCTTCATAGCCTTCTCCATCTCCTCGATCGCCTGATAGATGACGCGGTAGTAGCGGATATCGATACCGTCGCGGTTCGCCGCCTCGCGTGCCTTCGCATCCGGGCGGACGTTGAAGCCGATGATGATCGCGCCGTCGATGCCTGCGAGCATGACATCGTTCTCGGTGACGGCGCCGACGCCGCTGTGGATCGTGCGCACACGCACCTCGTTGTTGGAGAGCTTCTCCAGAGACTGCTTGACAGCCTCGACAGAACCCTGAACGTCCGCCTTGATGATGATATTGAGGTTCTTGATGCCGCTTTCAATCTGAGAGAAGAGGTCGTCGAGGCTGACTTTGCTGCTGTTCTGTTCTTCTTCCTTCTTCTTTGCTTTGCGCTGCTCAGCAAGTTCGCGAGCCATTCTTTCGTCGGCAACAGCCGCGAAGAGATCGCCTGCTTCGGGAACCTCGGAAAGACCCATAATTTCAACGGGAACGGAGGGGCCTGCCTCGGAAAGCTTTCTGCCCTTATCGTCGGTCATCACTCTCACACGGCCCACTGCGGTGCCTGCGATAATAATGTCGCCGTTTTTAAGAGTACCGTTCTGAACAAGAAGGGTAGCAACGGTGCCCTTGCCCTTGTCAAGACGTGCTTCGATAACAACACCCTTTGCACTTCTTGCGGGGTTTGCCTTCAATTCCAGCATATCTGCGGAAAGAAGAACCATATCCAAAAGCTCATCGATGCCCTGTCTGTGAAGTGCGGAAACGGGAACACAGATGGTATCGCCGCCCCATTCCTCGGGAACAAGGTCATATTTGGTAAGCTCGGTTTTAACTCTGTCGGGGTCTGCGCCGGGACGGTCGATCTTGTTGATAGCAACAACAATGCTTACACCTGCCGCCTTGGCGTGGTTGATTGCTTCCACGGTCTGGGGCATAATACCGTCATCTGCCGCTACAACAAGGATAGCGATGTCGGTAAGATTTGCACCACGGGCACGCATTGCGGTAAATGCAGCGTGGCCGGGGGTATCAAGGAAGGTAACATCCTTTTCGCCAACCTTCACTCTGTATGCACCGATGTGCTGGGTAATGCCGCCTGCTTCGCCTGCGGTAACACGGGTGTCACGGATAGCGTCAAGGAGGGAGGTCTTACCGTGGTCAACGTGGCCCATAACAACAATAACGGGCGCACGGGTAACAAGGGATTCTTCCTTGTCCTCGGTTTCGTCGAAGAGTTTGTCTTCCAAAGTTACAACAATCTCTTTTTCAACCTTGATACCAAATTCATCGGCAATAAGATAAGCGGTATCGTAATCGATAGATTCGTTTACGGAAACCATCATACCCATAAGCATAAGCTTTTTGATAACCTCTGCCGCCGCAGTCTTCATACGGGAGGCGAGCTCGGTAACGGTAATGGTTTCGGGCACGGTAATCTTAAGCTGAACGGGCTTGGGCTTGTTGACCGGCTTCTGCATCTGCTGTTGCTGTCTTTTGTCAAACTGCTTCTTACCCTTGCCCTGCTGCTGGTCGGCAAATTTGTTCTTTTTCTTTATCTTCTGCACGCTGGTCTGTGTTTCGGGAACAACAGAATCGTATGCAAGTATGTTTTCATCGTATTTGGAAAGGTCAACGTTGGTGGTACCGCGGGTATCTACCACACGTACCTCATCTCTGGAACGCTTTTTCTGGGGTTGCTGGGGCTGAGCATTGCCGGAGGCCGCCTTCTTCTTGCGCTTTTCCTCGTCTGCGGCTGCCTTTTCAGCTTCCTTCTTCTTGCGCTCCTCTTCCTTTTTGGCATTCTTTTTGTCGTCGTATTCCTTGAAGAATGCGGTAATGTCCACAGGATTCTTCTGGGTAAGGGTTTCAAAAATAATGCTAAGCTCGATTTCATCAAGAACCGCCATGTGGGTTTTTCCTGCAAAACCGTGTGCTTCAAGAATGGTTATAAGGTCCTTGCTTTTAACGTCAAAGTCTTTGGCAAGGGCATTTATTCTGTATTTTTCGCTGGTCGATGCCATATTAAAATACCTCTCTTCCGGAAATTATCATTGGCCGGCCATACTTTTTTCGTATGCCTTTACAAAATTGATGTCGGTAAAGGCAATTGCGGCGGTGTTGCTGTGACCAACCGCTCGGCCGAGCTCTTCTGCTGTAATGTCTGCAACTGTAAGTGGTGTAGAATAGTAAACGGATTTATCGGTAAGGTTTTTTCGGGTGTTGTCCGAAACATCGGAGGCAATAAGCACAAGCTTTGCCTTTTTGCCTCGGATTGCCTCCAATACCTGATTGGTGCCGATTGCAATACCTCTTGCACGGGCGGCCAGTCCGATAACCCCCAATGTGTTTTTTTTCAAGACCGTTGCTCCTTCCTATTTCTGATTGGAAATGGCTTCACGGAGCTTTTGATATATCTCGCTCGGTATGCTGCTCTTGAAGGCACGCTCCAGACGCTTTGCCTTTACGGCGGAATCGAAGCATTCCACGCAATTGCAGATATATGCGCCGCGGCCCGGCATTTTACCGGTGGTGTCTACGTTCATTTCGCCTTCGTTATTGCGAACTATTCGTATAAGCGCTCTTTTTTCCTTCATTTCGTTGCACCCGATGCATTTTCTCATGGGTATCTTTTTTTCGGTCAAGTCAATGCCTCCGATATTATTCTTCTGCAGCACTCCTGCTGCTCTTGATGTCTATCTTACAGCCGGTGAGTCTTGCGGCAAGACGTGCGTTCTGGCCCTCTCTGCCTATGGCAAGGGAAAGCTGGTCCTCGGCAACAATTACACGGTATGCCTTGTCGGAATCGGGAAGCTTGGTAACCGATTCAACGGTAGCGGGAGCCAATGCGGCACTGATAAATGCTTCGTTATCCTCGCTGTAAGGTATAATGTCCAGCTTTTAGCCGCAAAGCTCTGCGGTAAT
>JAZSDB010000113.1:0-2890 GCA_045530975.1 Eubacteriales bacterium | reverse complement strand
AGAGCACTGCAATTCAATGCGCTGACCTTAAGCTCGATTTCCCCGTCCTTCTTATTATGCTGAAGGGACTCGAAAATGCTGATATACATTTCTATCAGTCGGTCAATTTCGGCAGAAAGAACGCCGAGATATGCGCTTTCTATGGTTGCTTCCAAACGGGAAAGAATTTCCTCTCCGTCGGCAGCAAGGGCAAGAATATCCCCTTCCTTATCGCCAAGCAAACGCTTATTCTTATGCAAAAGGCCTTCAAATCTGTCACCGGAGGCAGATGCATATTTACCCTTTGCCTCCTTTTGGAGAGCTTTTACATACAGGTAGTCGCAGGGAAGCTCATTTACGGGAGCGGTGGGCTTGACCGAAACTGCTTTTCCGCTGTTAATATCAAGCTTTTCGGAAATATACTTTGCAAGATAGCACAAACGGAGGAAAGCAAATACGGGATTATCGGGTTTATTGTTGTTCTTTACAATTACATCATTTACAGAAATGGGACTGCCCTTTTTGGTAACCTCGGCAAGAAAAGCATCGCTCTTCTTTTGGAAGGTATCCACCGCCGATTTATAAAGGCCAAAAAAGCCCTTTACCCATTCCTCTGCCAGGTCAAACAGATTTTTTTTCTGTTTTTTAAGGGTTTTTAAAGTGATTTCACCCTTTTTAATGGCATTTATATCGGATTTTATGCTCTTTAATGCAGGGAGCTCGTTGGCCTTGCTGATATGAGCAGACAAGAGCTTGCAGTACTTTTCTATATCCAAATCGGGCATTTTGCCGTGGGTGGGAATACCCACAAACTCGGTTGCCTCTGTATCGTTTGCGTCATGTCCCTCCGCAAGCATTATTGCCTTTTCGCGGTAGGCAACGGTGGTGTTCATTCTCTGAGTGATGCCCAGCTTTATGTCGGAGGCAACGGTTGTTTCCACCCTGCTATACAGCTTCAGAGCATCGGAAAAGGCCATTTCATTTACGATTTTTCTGCTTATGAATTCGCAAACGCTTTTCTTTGCCGCTACAATTCGGGTGAGAGATGCGCCTGCATATATAGCAAGAGGATCGGAAGAAATACTGCCGTTTTCATAAGCTTCCAAAGGGGCGTTGCCCATAATGGAATAAACCGCATCGGCAATAATTTCCTCCTGTCCCTTAAGGGAATTTACACCGGAGGTACGCTCGAAATAATATATCTTTTTAAAGGGGAATTGACCCTCGGCGGGAGAAAGGCCGTTATTTGAAGCAAAAAGCTTACCCAATGCGCCCTCTTCGCCTGAATTTATAGAGAAGGAAATACCCATTTCCTTCAATTTTTCAGCATCGTCGCCGCAGGAAACCGCCGTCTGCATTGCATTGAGCTCACGCAGTGCGGCATAGCTGTTGGATTTTGCCTTTACCTTCTGTTCGCCGGAAAGAAGGTCCTCGTATATATCGGGTCCTGCAAGAACGGCCTTTGCCGTGATGCTTTTACCCGTTGCTTTCGAAATATAATCCTTCAGATAAAGTGTGATGGGAAGAAACAAGGCCGAGCCGGTTCCGCCTGCCAAGGAAGCCACAGTGTAAAGCTCTATCTCGGAGTCATTGTTTTCAAGGCATTTATCAACAATATCCAGAAGTGTTCTTTTGCGCTCATCGTCGGACAAAAAGTCCTCCAACATCAAAAGCGCCTTGGAGCGCCACATATTGGCACCGCAATTAAGGTTTAATTTGCCCACATATTCCGAAACAAAGCTTTCGTTACTGCAGGCCAGCAGATTTTCAAAAACGGAAGTCGGCATTGCGGAAACCAGGTCCGCCAGACTTCCCTCCCGTGCCAAAGACACTTGGCTGATATTGCCAAGCAAAGGAAGAACACGGTTGTCGGTATCCAATCCAATACAGACCGCAGACATATTCGATTGTCTTGTTTGACGGGCAATGGAATTTACAATTCCGCAGGCGCTGCCGCCTATGCCCAATACAAGGATCTGTTTTTTCATGGAGAAAACACCTTTCTTTTCTGTAACTCCGCAATCGGGGCTTGCGCCCCGACTGCGGAATTAACTTTGTTTAAAGCGGTTTTATGCTTTTAAGTATAAATTTACGGGATAAGGAATTATATCGACGTTTTTGCCGTAATTATTTCAATTCCTTTTTTCCTACATCGTAATCCTGATCGATACAAATCTCGCCCTTGCTGTTGATGGGATTGTCAACAGAAATGTTCAGGAATGCATCGTTCTTATTCATCCAGGAAACGATGGATCTGTATATAGCGGTCTTACCACTGCCTGCATCACGAACGGTGCTGCACTTGGACAATGCTTCGTAAATATTATCAAGCTGCTGTCTGTAAATCTGAACGAAAATTTCTGCATTTTCGTTGATGTCGATTCTGGAGCCGCAGAGCTTCTTGAAGATATCGGAAGCAACACAGATAATTCTTTCTGCGTCGTCGCAGTCGCAACCAACCTCTTCGGTATTCTTTACCATATAAGCAAATTCGAGCAAGCTGGGGTTCTTCTTGTCGCCGCTGTCGTAAAGGGAGCCGGAAAGAAGCTTCATAAACTCGGTCTGAGTAAGTCTTCCTTCAAGGGTAGAGATTTCGCCGGAGGTATTACCGTTGAGGGTGGGAAGCTTGTTAACCTGCTCACGGAGCCAGGTATCGAAGGCATCGCTCCACTCTTCGTAAAGGGCGTCATCGTCTCTCATCCAGGAAACGAGCTGTGCAATATTCTTTTCGTTGATCCAGTTGCCGTTTGCATCGGTAATCTTCTTTCCGTTGCAGGTGAAGAAGTACTTGTTTGCAAACTCAGCGATACCGTGGCTGTATACGATCTTCTTCTTAACAAAGCCATAGATAAGTGCCTTTACAACGAGAGTATCGCACTCCTTTTCCTTTGCTTCGTTCATAAAGGGGAGG
>JAZSDB010000067.1:0-3065 GCA_045530975.1 Eubacteriales bacterium | reverse complement strand
TGAAAAGATTAAAGGGCGCACTTGCGTTTTTGCTTGTAATTATGCTGCTTTTGGGCAGTATAAGCGTTCTTTGCACCCCTGCAAAGGCGGCAGACAACAATGATGTGCGCTACACAAAAAAGATCGTTTCGGTTTTGTTTGATGACTCCGGTTCCATGAACGATCAGCAGAGAATAGATTACGCTTTGTATTCAATTCAGATGCTTATGTCATTGCTGAGCGAGAACGATACTCTGGTGCTTACGCCTATGAATTACGGCGGAGCCGTGGTTGTTAATCTTCAGGCACCTGATAGAAACGCCGAACTTCGCAGAGTGATGAACACCACGTTCCTTAGTAAAAGCCCCAGCGGCGGAACACCCGGTTCATCCATAGGAACTGCTGTTAATGAATTGAAAAAGCAGGGCCTTAAAACAAAGGATGAGCTTACGCAAGGGGAAACCAATACCGAATATTGGTTGGTTGTTCTTACCGACGGCGCCTTTGATAACGAGGAAGATCCCGCAAAGCTTGAAGCTAAGTTTGTAAAGTACATAGACAATTATCCTTCTTTGCAGACCATTTATCTCGGTTTCAGTGCAGGCGCAGTTGATCTTACCGGCTCCTCCTTGACTACAAAATATCCCTTTACACCTTTCTGTGCCGCCAATGTAAACGATATTATCCAGGCAATGCAGGATGTTGCAAACCTCATGTCCGGCCGCTTTACATTGCCTGCGGATGCATATACCATCAACGGCTCTACTATTACCGTGGATCTGGACAGATATGAATATGCACTTTCCAGCGTTTCGGTTTTGGCTCAGAATTGCGGTGCTGAAATCACAAAGGCAACTTATCAATCCAATGCGGTGGATGTAAGTCTTCCTTGCATAATCAAACCCACCACAAAGCTCAATATTCTGGACGGTTATTCCGGCGTTGTTAAGGGTGACCCTTATATGTCCGGCGGCACCTTGGTGCTGGAATTTGATGCTCCCGTTTCTACCGTTTCTCTTATGGCAGAGCCGGCGCTGTTTATCACCCCTTATATCGAGCATAATGACGGTTCTCAATATCAACGTGTCGATATCCAATATGTAAATGCCAACCTCAAGGCGGGCGACAAGATCAGAATCGGCTACGAGGTATATGAAAGAGCCAACGGCAACGCCGTGGATATCAACAAGCTTTTCGGCAAGGCGGAAACCAAGGTTACTTATGCCAATAACAGTTACGCCTGCGGTGAGGATTTTGAATTGGTATTGGGCACCAACGAAATCAACGTACAGGTAAGCGTAATGGACGGTAAATATACCATGTACCAAAGCTTGACCTGTATTGTTGAGGCCGATCCCTCCCATTACAGAATCGAAGCCGATTTCGATGAAGCACTGGACAGCACAACAAGAAAAACCCGTGCTGTATATACCGTTTATGTAAACAATAAACCGCTTACCGCTTCCGAGCTTGATGCATATACCGTCGAAGCAAAGCTTACTGCCGCAGATGGTAGCGAAATCAACCTTGATGTGGTGAAGGGTAGCGACGGAAAGATTCAAACCTCCGCTCCCATTACCGAGGGCGCTTACGGAGTGTATACCGAGTATATCAAGGTGACCTCCGAAAAGGGCGTATCCCGTGACCATACCCACGAAATCAAATACTATCCTGCCAGCTTTACCGTAAACCTCCTTTCGGGCGGCGGATTTAGTGTTAATGAATCTCAGCTGGCACAGGGGCAGACCGAAGAGGTTAAGTTCGAGCTGGTTGTAGATGGCAAGCCCTTTGAATTCAATAATCCCATGGCCGCCTTTGAGCTTCTCTTTGACGGCGCAAATGTTTCCTCCTATGCATCCATCGACGGAAACACTCTCAGCTACACTCCCAATTCCAACGATACCGGCAAGGGTGTGCTTGATATCGGTGAGAAGGTAGTGTCCTTAAAGGTTTACCTGAAGGATAACCCCTCCATCAGCGCCACCGCCGAGGCAAGATTTAATCTTACCCCCTCGGTTTATGTAATCGAAATGATAGATGCGGGCGATAACAGTATCAGACGCTTTGATACCGAAAACAACACCGCAGAGCTTCAATTCAAAATCACCCGTGACGGAAAACCGCTGAACTATACAGAGGTAAAATCTCTCTACGACAACAAAACTCTTGTCATAGCCGATGAAAGCGGATATTTCGAGGACAAGTGGTGGATCCCCTGCTCCTGGCAGATTTCGGTTAATGATGTCGATGGCGCCGGCTTGATTAAAATTCAGGCCTTCGGTCCCGACGGATTTTTGAAAACCTATCCTGCCATGACAATGGGTAAGGATTCATTGCCTGTTTCGGTTACCTTCAGAGATGCAACCGCAACTGCCGCCTTTGAAATTCCTTCGGACAGCTGGTGGTCCTACACCTGGAGAATATTGCTTCTCATTGCAGTTCTCATCTGGATTGCTTATACCATAGTATGGCTTGTTTATGTGATAAAGGTTGTTAACAACGGAGAATTGATGCTTCCTTCAGGCAGCTTTGTTATTATCAACTGCGGCGGCGATGACAACATTACAGGTAATATCGACAGCTATAATAGCTTGAATATCACCACTTGGGACAGATGGAAATTTGCTTTGCTGCTTTATGTAAGATTTTCCTTCGACCCCTTTGTTCTGTTCCCTGCGCAGAAGGCATTTGAGCTTGAAGACGGCATCATAACCTTGGCGTATGTTGACGGATATCCTAAATTTGTATTCGGAGAAACAATGAAAGAGCTTTCTTTGAATGAAGATTCCAATTCCGAGGATGAGGACTTCCTTGAATACAAAAAGATGTTCAATGAGGTTGCGCATATTTCACATTCTTCCGAATGTGACGATATTACAATTCGTCCCATAGCGGCATCCCGAGTTCGTGATTTTCATGAGGATTTGTCGGATGAGGGCAAGATTTATACCGATAGTCAATCTACCGGCGTAAACAGCAAGTTCTACGGCATTTATGCCAACGATGGACAGAGATTGAAGCGTGTCATCAAATTTGTTTTAAAAGTATAATAAAATTTCAAATATATAAGGAGAAAGAAATGAAAA
>JAZSDB010000127.1:0-7326 GCA_045530975.1 Eubacteriales bacterium | reverse complement strand
AACAATGGCGCCGCCGTTGATGCTTATCTGATTGCCTTCGTATGCCTCGTGTATGCCGCTATAGCCCTTACCTACAAGGTTTTCATCGTCATCGTGACCTGCGAGGGCAGCGATAACACCGCCGTTGATGGTGATATTTCCGCAAAGGGAGTCCTCCTCCTGACCTGCGCCAAGGCCTGCACCGTCATCGGAGCCAACCAGAATGCTGCCGCCGTTGACAGTAATGGAATCCACATAACCGTAATTGGAGCCGCCTATGCCTGCGCCGTCATCGGTAAGAGAAAGTGCGGTGATATTGCCGCCGTTGATGATGATATCTCCGCCGATGCCTTCATAGCCCACACCGATGCCTGCGCCGTCGCCGTCTATACATTCGGCATGGATTGTACCGCCGTTAATGGTGATGGTGCCGAAGTTGCCGTACATACCGCCGCCAATGCCTGCACCGCCGCCGCTACCGAAGGCATAAACAGTATTGCCGTTGATGGTGATATCGCCTGCGCAGTTGCCGTCGGGCTCATCACTATCATAGCCGTAGCTTCCGATGCCTGCGCAATTATTACTGCCGATGGCATACAGAACGCCGTCGGTGTCCTTGATAACCAGCTCGGATTCATAAAGCTCTATACCTGCATATTCGCCTCCGGCACAGCTGAGATAGTTGTAGCCGTACACACCGAGCTCAAGCTTACCGAGATATACAATTACAGCGCCGCCCGGATTCATAATATTGAAGTTTACTATATCCACCTCTGCTGAGGTCTCGTCTATAAATACATAATGTTCCGAGGGAGTTGTAACAGTGGTGCCGAGAAGGATATATTTGCCGCTGTATTCCAGTCCGACGTCCGAGGCAACATGTCCCTCGGCGTCGCACCAATATCCGTCGGAGGTAATTTCTATATCTCCGTAGGAGGCATTGATAATGCCGTGAAGCACCAATTCGCCATCCTGCTCCTCCAGTCCGAGCAAGGCATCACGCACGGCCTTCTCCATAGCGTCCACCTTGTCCTGCTGAGATACGGGAAGGTCGGGAATAATTGCGCCCACCGCCTCTACAAGGGGCATAAGACTTTCCGAGGTGTAGTACTCCAGATTCAGAGGAATCAGAGCCAAAGCTTCCTGAAGACCGTCATAATCTGCCTTTTCCATTTCAAATATGGTGTCCAGGGGTTCAAGCTCCGAAAAGTCGAAAAGGGAATAAACCGTCTCGTATTGGCCTTCGATATAAGTTTTTATTTGGACGCCGCACTCTTCGGGATAGCCGCCTGCGGCTATCAATTTTAAGGAATAGCCGGAATCCTTATCAAGAGGCAGTGCGTATACCTCGCCGTCTTCCGCACTGCTTTCCGTTGTAAGGGTTTTGACAAGAAGGCCGCCTTCGAAAATACCGATAGAGGCACCGTTCCAGCCATCGGCGACGTCGTCATACAGTTCCAAAACAAGCATATCGGCATCTTGGGTGTATTCCTTCAGCTTTTTGCCGCAGTTTTCGCATCGGGTAAGCAGATGAGCCGCCTCGTAGGCGCTTGCCTCTATGTCATATTCTTTAAATACGTGGGAATAATATGTACTCTCCTCATATCCGCAGTAACGACATCCGAGGATGCAAGATTCGCCGCCATCGATCCAGAAATCCAAGCAGTGGGGAGTGCTCTCTCCTGACATATGATTGCATTGAATACAGCCCGTACCGTGTCCCTCGTCGTTATAGACGGTGTTCATACTGTGGGGATAGGTTTCAAAGACCTCATCGCAGTCTGTGCAGAAATACTGACATTCCTCGGCGCTTCCGTACTTATAATCATAACTGTGGGAAGAAATCTCACCGGAGGATAGGGTTACCGCTTCACCGCCCCAGCTTTCACTGCCCTCCACAGCAGAGCCGTCTGCCATAGTCAGTTTAATAGAGGGAGACACAGGGTAAATGGAGGGTGCCCAGTCGTAATTATCGAAAAACACGCCGCTGTTTTCGGCAAAATCAAAGGTAACTGTACAGCTTCCGCCGCTTTCATCGGCAATACAGTCAGCATAGTTGGCTCTTAAAACACAGTAGCCCGCAAAGCTGAGATTAACGGTGGAGGGGGCATTCAGCTTTATTACAGGGCCGCCTGCGGGGGCGGACAATTCAAGCTGATGGAGGGTAATATCAAAGGTGCCCTCCGATTGGATGGAAATGGGCTCACCCCAATATCCGTAAAATACATAACGTCCCGTAAAGGGAACCAATTCACCGTACTCGCCGCAGCGGTATCCCTCGGAGGTAATGTATATACCTGCGCCGTCGTAGGTAAGATAGGCCGTATCCTCGGCAAGGGCCGCAAGGATGCCGAGAGACAGGACCATAGAAACAGTCAATATAAGCGAAATAGCTCTTTTCATAGCGTTTCTCCTTTTTTCATATATGCTTATACTGCATTATATCATACTTTTTCACAAAAAAAAACCACCCTGATGATATTTTTTTGAAATATTTGCCGTTTTTTATCCAACCGCTCCCCATCCGACGCCAAAAATCGAGTAAAAGAAAATGCCCTCTGCCCAAAGGGGCAAAAGGCATTTTTTCATTATTGACATTTAAGTAAAATTTCGGTGGATACAAGCTCGCCGTAGCCAATGTCAAAGGCCACCTTAAAGCTGTCGTTGCCGCTGTAATCCTCGGCAGGATAATACACAAAGCTTCCGTCACGGTTCAGTTTTAAATTACCGTATTTGGGAGAAAGGGTTACAACCAGCTCGCCAAAGGAGGTATCTATGGCCGAAAGGTCTATCTGACCTCTGTAATTCTTGCCCGACTTATAGGTAAATTCCAGAGGAGTATCGGAAATAACGTTGTTTTCCGAAAGAATGGGCTGATATTTCTCCTTGGCGAAGAGATAGGTGTAATCGTAAATCCTGCGCACAGTGGGGTCCTCGGAATAGCAGGCCTGATGAAAGGCACCGGGAACACCGTCCTGATAATACATCTTCACCGCCTGCATAAAGCCGGTGGTGGCGCCTGCATTGAGATATTCGATAAACCTGCGGTTTGCCACAGGATAGTGAGGGCCGCTTATTTCAAGCTCCACGCACATTCCCAGCTTGCTTGCACGCTTGGCGGTGGTGTAAAGGGACTCCACCTTGCTGTTATTAAGGAACATATAGTTGGGCTGGAGGCAGGCCGCATCGAAGCCCAGCTTTTTCCAATCGTTTATACCTGTTGCAGTGCGGTAAGGAATCCAGAATACCTTGCAGTCAAGCTTGTGGGCATAGTCCACCGCATAGCGGATAAGCTCCTTTTCGTGGGGGTCATTGTAATCTATGGCTTCCTCGAACCAATAAAATCCGCAAAACTCCAGATTTTTGTAATTACCCGCCTTAAAGCGATTGTATTGCTCATCCATTATCCATTTAATGGCCTTTTTGCGGTCCTCGATTTTGGAAAAATCCTCTGCCTTGCCGTCGCCGTCAATGTCACCGAAGTTGTTTTTCCTGCCGTCCATAAGCTTGGGGAAGGTATACAGGATAGAGGTGAAGACCTTTATCTTTTGGTCGGTAATTCCCAGCTCCGAATAAACCCTCTCGGCGCACTGCGAAAGAGCATCCATATTGCGGTCTTCATAGAATACATCGTCCACGTAATTGCGCCAGCCGTCGGCACTTCTGCCGAATACCGATTTCTTTTCATCGTGAAGCATATTCACATAGGGAAGATAAAGCACCGCATCGAAAAAGGTGTCCTTTATATTGCCCTCTTCATCAAGATAGGCCAGATAGGGCAGATATTCGTCCACATCGGCACGGCCGGCGTCGGTGGAAATATTGTTTTCATCCAAGCTGCAGTTGTAGGAAAGAAGCATATTGTTGACGCCGAAGAAATCCTCGGGCATAAGGTATCCGTTTTCGCCCTCGGTATCGTAATCCTTATCGGGCACAACGTCTGCCGCATTGGAAATATCCTTGGTGCCTGTAATTACGATTTCATCCATAAAGAGGTGGGAATAAACACAGAAGTCCACCCTCACATATCTTGCCTTTACCGCCTTTTCAAAATCTCCGCCGATACGAACTATCTGGTTGGATTTTTCTGCGGTAACGGTGTCCTGATAAAACAGCTTTTGCCAATCCTTGCCGTTTTCGGACACAAGTACGGCAACATCGGTGGGCATAAGCACCCCTGCTCCGTTGTCGTGAAGGAAGCCCACGGAAAAGCCCTTTACCGCAGAGGTTTTGGTAAGGTCATAGGTAATGCTTCTGGAAAAGCCCTGAGTGATATGGAACCACGCAGTATCTGCAAAGGTGTTCTGCTTTGCCTCTACACCGTCGGTGAGCTTTTTGGTGTTGGTATCGTTGTACCATATAGTAAGAAGAGTGTCATCCACCGGCTCGTAGGCGGAAATATATGCCTTTTTGGAGGCCACAAGGTTTATTTCCTTGGTGTAATCGCTTTCCGAAGAGTTCCAATAGGCGGGAGAGGAAACCTCGGGAATGCCCTTGTAGCCGTAGTAACCGTTCAGGTCGCCGGGGTATCTTTCGTCGGTGGTGTATTTAGAATCGTAGGACAGGGCGGAAATCTCACCAAGGAACAGCCAGCCGCCCTGAGAGCGGAGCTGAAAGCGGATATACCTTGCCTCCACCGCATTGTGAAGCATAAGGTTGTATTTCACGGCTTCATTGGGCCCCAAAACACCGTCGGGACGGTAGGCGGTGCCTATTTCGGCATATTCCTTGTCTTCACCTGCCACAAAAACCTTTACCGTTGAGGGAGAATATATGCCGTAATCAACATAATCCAAAGCGGTCACATTGAAATCCAGCAAGCCGCCCACCACACAGCCAAGGTCAAAATCCACGGTAAGGGCACTGCCCCTGCTGTATCCCGCCCAGTTGCCGTTGGTATTGAAGGTAAGAGGTGTTATGCCGTCGGTAAGAACATTACCGCTGTCGGGGTATTCGGCAGATACATCTATGCTTGTTTTGTAGGTTAAGCCCTTAAGAGCATTATTTCTGTGCAAGGTTCTGTCGGAGGTTCCGCAGAGAAGCTTGTCTATCCTTGCGGCATATTCACTTTCCTGTACCTCCGAGGTGGTGTCCTCCGAGCTTTCCTCGGCAGAGCTGTCGCTTTGACTGCTTGTTACCTCACCGCTCGAGCAGGAGCAGGATACCAGCATAAAAAGTCCCAGCGCAAAGCACAATAATCTTTTTATTTTCATCACGTTCCTCCTGTTTTTTACAGAGCAATCAGCCCGATAATATATTTACAGCATCAAGAGCTTTTCCAGCTCCTCCGAAAGCTCCCTGCTCTGAATATGAACCTTCACCTCATTGGAAAGGGCATTGGTTTTCAGATGCATAACAAGACTGGTAATGCCCGCTTTTTGACGGAGCGGTGTGGTTACATCCTCTGCCCCGATGAGGTTTTTGGACATAAACACCGTAATATGTCTGATAAATCCGCCGTAATAGGCCGTGATTTTTCCGTCACTTACGGAAAGACCGTTATTTTTGAAGCTGAAAAGGGCGCTGAGCAACTTTACCGCCATCACCACTGCCCCTGCCCCTGCCAGAGAAAGGCACACTGCCGTAATGACCGCAGAGGAGGCATGGAAAATCAGCATGGGAACCATTGCCACACCTATAAGCAAAGCGGTTATTGCAAGGGTAATCAATGCAAACCAGGACACAAAGGGGAAATAGGAAACCGCCCTTGACTGCTTTTTGTCGGGAATGTAATGGGGCAAAATCCTGCCCAGAATTTCGTCTACCTCATTATATTTACAAAAGGGAACAAGGACGCCGCTCTCGGCATTTTTATTGTTTCCGCTATCGTTTGTATAGCCGATAACCTCCACCCTTATCGAAGCAAAGCCAAGCATACGCTGAACAAGGCCCTGAGAAATCTTACCCGCCTTGATTCTGTCATAGCTGAAGGAGTTGGTATGTCGCTCCAGAAGCCCAAAGGAAATCCGGATATCGCTTCCCTGCTTGGTAATGTTGAAATCGTGGTATCCTATAAAGAAACTAATCATACATCCGATAAAGGAAAAAACAGATAACATCAGCATAGCGCCCACGGTAATCAAACCAGAAACAAGCAAATACTCTCCCCAAGTGCCCAAAGAATCCAGCACAAGGATGTATTTGCAAAGGCCGATAACGATAATGGCCATTATTCCCAGCACTGCCGTAAGGAAGGCCGTTGAAGCGATGTTGATGAAGGTATACAGTATCTTCTTTTTGGAGGTAAAGCGGTACAAGCTGTCCTTTTCGGAAAGCAGTACCTCCTTGGGGGCCTCGGCGCTTCTCACCCCATTTTCCTTCAATGAATTCAATTCCTCCAGCAGCTCATCCACCCTTTCCGCCTTCTCGATAATGGTTATCTCGGCCTGATGGGAGGTATTGGTGGAGCCGCTGTCAACCGTCAGCACCGCTATGCCGAACAGCTTGTGAATAAGGTTTTGCTTTTTGTTGACGGCGTGTACCCTTTTATAGTCGAGCACCGAGCGCTTTCTGAACAGCACGCCTCTGTTGCATTTGATTTCCTTTTCGGTCAGCTCATATCCCGAGGTTCTGTAATACATTATTCTGTAAGCCACAAAGCAGAGATAAATTACCGCAGCTCCTATTGCAATATAGGGGAGCGCCGCAAGAATATGCTCTGTTTCGGTGTCCTCATCAAAGAGGAAGTCCTTGAAAAAGAGAAATATTACTGCGAGCACACCGATTAAATCCGACAGCAAAAAGGAATAAATGTATCCCTTGTCAAATCTCTTCATTCTTAAGCTCCTCAATTCTCGTTTCAAGATTACGCTCGAGCTCATCGATCATACGGTCTGCCTCGTCGGTGGTGAGGGTGGAAATATCAAAATTTGAGCCGGCTGTCGAAATGGTAACGCCGCTCAGGTTTAACATCATCATAAGAGGGCCCTGAGTTCTGTGCAGGTCCTGAATCTGACAAACGGGAATAACAACCCTCTGTCTGAAAATTACGCCCTGCTTTACGATAATTCTCTTATCGTCATAGCCCCAGGCATACATTTTATAGCGCAATGCGGGCATTATTAAGGTAATACCGAGAAGCAGGGCCGTCGGTATTCCCACAAGAAGCAGAACGGTAAGAACTGCCTCGGCAGAAGCGTCGGTTGCATTCAATATTGCCGCCGCACTTGCAAATACACCTATCAGCGACAGCGAAACAACGGCACTTCGGATGTACCACAGCTTAAGTACGCTTTTATCCAATTTTTTAAGTTCCATATATTCCTCCGAAAGCTTATTTATATCACCATTTTAACATACGTCCGCCGAAAAATAAAGGGGGTATATGAATTTTCGTCAATTCCGTAC
>JAZSDB010000094.1:0-3888 GCA_045530975.1 Eubacteriales bacterium | reverse complement strand
AAGGCGGCGCACACGACGTTCTCTTGAAGGACAAAACCGGCTCTATCGTAAAATAAAACATAATAAAAAGAGGCGTACTTTAAAAGTATGCCTCTTATTTTTATTGCTTTTTGGGAGGGAACAGTGTACAGCCCATGCTGCGCCAATATTCCACCTTTTCGTTGATTTTTTCGGTAGATACTCCAAATTTTACCGCAAGGCAGGGAATACACATGAATTGCGTAATACCTCGGTTTATCAGCTTTTTGGTAGCACCTATATCATCGGGACCGATGCTGCTACCGCATTGTATGCATTTATTTTGCATCTACCACCTTCAAGCGGTACATTTTGCAGGAGTGAGCTTCCATATAAGGTGCACGGAAAACATCGGTAAACACACCAAGGTCCTCTTGAGCCCATAGATCACGTATTGTCAATGCCTTGCCCGAAACACGGTTAATGCCCAATGTGTCAAAGGAAACAAAGGGGTCTGCAGGACCGTCGGTAAGGTTAAATACACCCAAGGCAATATCACCGCCGTCAAGATATTTGGCATAAACCCAAACATCCTGCTGCCACCAATGGTTACCGCAGGAAAAGGGCTGTCTTTGTGCAGGGTCCTGATTTATGGCAATGATTTCCTTGTTTAAAAGAATTTCCTTTGTTGCGTCGTCCATGCTTCTTACATCACAACCTATCATCAGAGGCGAATTGAACATTGCCCAAATGGAGAAATGTGTTCTGTATTCCTCGTCGGTGCATCCCGCAACAGCTACATTGCCCTTGCCGCGCATACCGACAATAAGCATATCCATATCATTAAAACAGCCCTGACCGTTGGAATCGATATACTGCATCTGCAGATTTGCGATTTCCTTTATAGAAGCCCAGCTGTCGTTGATGTCACCGGTGGAACGCCAAAGATGAGCACCGGTAGACTTTATCCAGGTTTTAACATTGTCGGCACCCCAGTTGCAGGCAGAAAAGCAAATATCTCTTCCGCAGTTTGCCAGAGCCAATGCCATTCTTCTGTACAGAAGCTGACCGGGTTGCTCTTGGGGCTTAAAGCAGTTGTCGTATTTAAGATAGTCAACTCCCCATTCCGCAAAGGTTGCCGCATCAATATATTCATAGTCAAAGGAGTCGGGATAACCTGCACAGGTGTAATTTCCGTCGCAGGAATAAATACCGAACTTCAATCCCTTGGAATGAACGTAATCGGCAACGGCCTTTATACCGTTGGGGAACTTGTTTTTGTCGGGAACCAGTCTTCCGTCCTTGTCGCGCTTTTTCTCGGACCAACAGTCATCAATAACCAGATAGTCGTAGCCCGCATCCAAAAGACCGCTTTCAACCATAAGGTCGGCGGTTTCCTTTATCAGCTTTTCATCAATATTTTGTCCGAATGTGTTCCAGGAATTCCATCCCATAGGTGGCGTTTTCAGTATCATAAAAATTACCTTTCCTTTTCCTATTTTCCGGCCAATCGCCGTGTGTATTTTAACATAAAAAAATTCGTCAATCAATAGTTTTGTTTTAAAGTGCAAAAAGAATATAGAATATTCTTGCAAAAATGTGATTAAGCGGTTATAATGTATTTGTATATTATACGTAAAAGGAAAAGGAATTTTTATATGAAAAGAATATTATCGCTTTCCTTGGCTCTGTTAATGCTTCTTTTGTCCCTTTGCTCCTGCAATAAGGAGGAGGGCGAAGGTGTTTATGACCGCCGTACAATGGCATTCTTCCAGCTTATGGAAGAGGGAACCTTCTGGTACGATGCCGAGGTAAAGACCGCTACCGGCTCCACCTATAGATTGGCGCAGGCCACGGACGGCGTGAATACAACCACCATTAATAACGACGGCTACGAAATTTTCCATAATGCTGCCGATGTAAAATGTGTTCACGAGATGAATGTCAATGCAAAGCGCTACGATACCGTTATCACCGATAAAGGCACAAAATTTGTTTTCTCGGGCTATAATTACGTTATGTTTGCCGAGCCCGATTATATGGGTGATGAGGAGTTGGACGGAAAAACCTATTATGTAGAGGCATTCAAGGCTCCTGCATCCGAAAACAGCACCACCACTGTTTACGATAAGTATTTCTTTGAAGGAAATACATTGGTTGCTGTTTCTACCCCTGCAATGACAATCTATTTCAAGGAATATTCCAAGGAAGTTCCTTCCTACGTTTATCTCACCCCTCCCTCCGATTTCAAGGCAGGCACCATCAGAGAAGAACACGATGTCGATTATAGCGATTTGGTATAATTTGAGGTGACTATGAATATGAAAAAGGTTTTAGCTTTTATTCTCTTCGCGTTTTTCTGTATTTCCGCTCTTGCATCCTGCTCTGACGGTGATACTCAATCCACAAGCTCCGACAGCTCTGAACAGTCGGATATTTCGGATACCACTTACGATAATAGCGAGGTAGAAACCATGCCCGAATATTGGGGATTCAATAATTACGAAACCATAGATAACCCGGGAGCTCCCGAGGAAATCAAATCCTATCCCACCTCTGTGGCAAAGCTGAGCGATACCGAATATGCCATCACCTGCGAAACCGATGCGGGTAAGCTCACTCTCACTCTTGCCCGCAGACCTTGGGGCACCTTTAACCTTGCCAAATGGTACCTTGTTGATAAATCAAATAAAACCCATATGTTTGTCAGCGGCAGTACCGATTTGGAATATGTTCATCAGGTAAAAACTCCCCAGGGAGTAGTGGTTTGGTCCGGCGGTAACCACGGTAACGAGGCCTTGATTTCTCTCGATTTTTATAACGGAGAAACGGGCGAGCCCATCACCTTCAACGGCAAAACACCCGTGGACGTAAATAAGCTTCACATTATAGAAAAAACCAAGCTTCTCTGGATCTCCGATAATAATAAGGACAGCATCGGCGATTATGACGGTGTAAATGTAAAGGAATACAGCGACAGCGATGTTTATGCCGAGCTTACCCGTAAATATACCGTTGCAGGCCCGCAGATAAAGCTTAATGTGGACTATAACTATGTTAAGGATACTTATCACTCCCGCAACTATTCCTGTATGTTCCCCATAGATAAGCGCTACGGCTTGTGGTGCGAAATGTACGATAAAAACGGCGAGCTGCTTAAGACTATCGAAACAAAGAAGGTTGGCCTTGCCGATTATTCGGGCCCTCATAACAGCGGTAATGAAGCTACCCGTGCAGTGGTGTACGGCTTTGCAGATCCTCGTTATCAGTTCGATATGCGTATCAATACCTTCAAGGACACCGTAAATGAGTTTAAGAATGCAAAGTATAAAACTGCATTTTGGGATATGAATACAAGTAGCAATAAGCTCTATTTCAGCCGTTTTGACGAAGGTCAGCAGGTGCTTCATAAGGCAGGAAAAGAGGTTCATACCGAATGTATCTGGCTCTTTAAATACAATGCTGACGGCAAGGCGCCCGACGGCTCCACCGTTGAGCAAAAGCCCGATGCTACTCCGGTTACGGGCACTCTTGCTTCCGCAGGCAAGCCCTACACCCTTTCCGGTCAGCTTGGAGAGGGCTTCGGTAACTACAAAGCACTTCTCACCGACGGTGCAGTTGTTAACGGCCTTACCTATGATAATAAATGGTTTGCCTTTTACAGTTCTCCCGATTTGACGCCCGCAGAGTTAAATACCGAATCGGGCATCGGTTATGTGATAGTTGACCTCGGCGAGGAAATGGATCTTTCCTGTGTTCGTGCCCATATCTGTAATGGTGGCGAATCGGGCATTTCCGCACCTCTCGGAGCTACCGCCTATGTTTCCTCTGACGGAACCGATTTTCAGCCCATAGGCGACCTTCCCATTGACCTTACCGATACATCTGCGGTATATTGGTCTGTGGCCGATGCAAAGGGCAAGAGCGGCA